>NZ_JAAELD010000156.1 GCF_024227015.1 Moraxella sp. | reverse complement strand
CTTCGCCTAGCATGTCAAAGCTGAAACGATAGCCTAATTTCTCGCGCTCTTTGCCATTATCTAGAGCTTCTTGGATGGTTTGACCTGTGACGAATTGCTTGCCCAGCATCTTCATGGCGTAATTAACACCACCACGGATGAATGGTTCGCCGCCTTTTTGGATTACGCGAGTCAGTGCCGAACCTAGTGATTTTTCGCTGACATCTGAGGTTAGTTTACCTGTCAGGACAAGACCCTAAGCCGCAGCATTTACGAACATCGATGGACTGTTGCCGACGTGGCTTTTCCAGTCACCATCAGATAATTTATCACGGATAAGTTTGTCGCGAGTGGCGTTATCAGGAATGCGAAGCAGGGCTTCGGCGAGACACATGAGCGCAATGCCTTCCTCGCTAGATAAAGAAAACTCGTGCATCAACGCATCAACGCCTGATGACTTACTGCGGTCGGCTCTTACCTGTGTGATTAGGCGACGCGCCAGATCGGTGATTTCATTTTTTTGTTCTTGGGCAAAATTAAGCGTGTTCGCCAAGTTTTGAACCGCAGTTGGTTCATATAGACGATAGGCAGACGTGATCGCATCACGCAACGGAGTTTGAACATGCGCAAAGTTAAACATGGGTTTTCCTTCATAAAGTGGTAAAAATAAGCGCTTTATTAGAATATTTTAAAATAATTATTGGTTTGAATAATTATTATTTAAAGGCAGCTTATGACTGATTATTATACCATTATATTGATAAAAATTATCAATATAAAATTTTGACAAATGCAAAAAAAGCCAAAAGTACATGCTTTTGGCTTTTTGGATGGAAAGCGTAATTAGCGGATTTCGACGCTTGCGCCATTTTGGATGTTGGCGTGTAATTCTAGCACATCCCAGTTGGTCAGGCGAATGCAGCCAAGTGACGCTTGACGGCTGATGCCTTTTGGTTTTGGCGAACCGTGGATGCCGTAGCTTGGTTTGTTTAAACCCATCCATACGACACCAACAGGGCTATTAGGTCCCGGTGGCAGTATGAAGGTTTTTTTGTTGGTTTCGCTCTCGCGGTTTACCGTCGCCTTATAGTGCGGCATCTTAACCTTGTTAATGACTTTAAATTTACCACTTGGGGTGGCGGTTGCAGCGCTGCCGATGGTGGTCGGGTAGGTGGCGACAAGTGTATCGCCATCGTAGGCGTATAGAATTTTGTCATTGCGGTCAGCGATCACGCGAGTAACACGACCCTCAAAAGGCTTGCCCGGATTAATGACTGTGACGGTCTCGCCTTCAACGAATTTTTTATTTGGGTTAAGTTTCTTTAAATAAGCAACATCCATGTGAAAACGCTCGCCGAGCATCTCTTGGATGTTTTCATAACCAAGGGCTTTAAGCTTGGAGCGTGATTCAGCATCGCTTGGTAGTGCCCTATATGGGCCTTTGGCGTCTTCTTTGGTGATGGTGTACGACACCAATACAGGCTGATTTGGATCAATGTTCTTGGTCATCTCTGCCCAAGTCGCTTCATCCATCTTGCCAGTGGGCTCTAGATTGCGCATTTTTTGGAAGTTGACCAGTGCTTTTTTGCTGTTCATGCCCCAACCGCCATCAACTGGACCAGGCGATGCATGGTTCCAATCAAGCAATACCTGCATCTTGACAGTCATCGCGGTATTGACCTTCATATTCGGTGACCAAGTCGATTCGTTGACTTGTTTGGCATAGTCTGATAGGTTAACGGTGGTGTAACGTTTGCCATCTTGCTCGATGCTTTGGATTGCTGAATTATCCACGGTGGTTGACTGAACCACCTCACCATCTACGATGTCACCATCGGTAAGCTCTTGAGCGTGAGCGCCTAGACTTAGGGTCAGTAGGGTGACTGCCAGAAATGTTTTTTTAAGTAGCATAATAATCTTCCAATATGATTAAACCTAACTATCATAGCACAGTTTTGGTTGGCTTAAAAGTTTTGCTAAATATGTGCGCTTAGCGAATTAGTTCGATCGTGCCACTGGCATTATAGCTAAGCGTGGCTTTTCCGCTTTCTAGGCTTAGGTTCTCGATGCCTACGCTTTTTTCTCGCGACATCGACATTGCAACTGGCATGGCATCAGAATAGTAGTTGTTGTTATTATTGCCCAGCTGTACGTTCACGATTTTGTAATCTTTTGCGCCAAAGGCTTGAGAGATGGTTGCTGCCTCTTCTTGGAATTGCTTGGTGGCGTCCAAAGTCAGCTGTTTTTTTAAGTTATCACGGGTCTTATCAGACACATTAAAAGACAAATGATCCAGCGCCATCATGGTCTGTAGATCGGCGATGAGCTGACTTGATTGCTCGAAGTTTTGGCTTTTGATTTGGATAGATGCATTGCCCGTAAAGCCGGTAATACTGTTATTTGAGCCGTAGCGTGGGTAGGTGCTGTGACGACCTGTCGTGGCGATGACATCGGGGTATTTTTTGGCGATGGCAAGGGCGTTATTAATGGTGTCGTTTAAAGTTTTGGCGACTTCTTTGGCGGTCTTTGCTTCGGTAGTTTTGGTCAAAGTAGCACGCATCTCGTCATTATCAACTTCTGTCTTTGCTTCAACACTAAAGCTGATGCGATTGTAATTAGCGTCACTTTGGGCGTTGGCGACGCCTAAGGTTGTCATTGCAAGTGCGCTGATGCCAAGTAAGTTGATGATTTTTGATGGCTTGATCATGATAATTCCCATTGCTAAAAAATGATTTATTATAAGAGTTAATGTTCGAATGTTTGGTAATTTTGGGTAAAAATAAAGCAGATTTGTGAGTGCTGTTTGTGGCTTGTTTTATAAAATTGTAATAAAAAACGCACCAAAGCGGTGCGTCTTCACGAGCAGATTAAAGCTTGATTTTGTCTTTTAGTAAGAATTCCATCAATGCCTTTTGAGCGTGCAGACGGTTCTCTGCCTCGTCCCATACCACAGCACGAGGATCATCAAGCAGATCTTCGCTGATCTCTTCGCCGCGGTGCGCAGGCAGACAGTGCATGAACAGCACATCTGAATCAGCAGCGTCTAGGATGGCTTTATTGACTTGATAATCAGCAAAGTCTTTTTCACGTTGTTTTTGCTCTTCTTCTTGACCCATGCTCGCCCACACATCAGTAACAATGAGGTGAGCGCCTTTGGCAGCTTCAAGGGGGTTATCGGCCAAAGTCACGCAATGAGCATATTTATCAAGCAGTTCTTGTTTTGGCTTGTAGCCGTCCGGCGCGCTAACACGAAGCTTAAAGCCAAACTGATGCGCAGCGATCATATAAGAGGCGCACATGTTATTGCCATCGCCAACCCACACGACAGTTTTGTCCTTGATGTCGCCTCGATGTTCAAAGAATGTCTGCATGTCTGCCAATAACTGACAAGGATGGTAATCGTCAGTCAGCGCGTTAATCACGGGCACGCTAGAGTAGTCAGCAAAAGTCTGCACGCGCTCATGTGCAAAGGTACGAATCATCACGATGTCCACCATGCTACTGATGACACGCGCTGAATCTTCGATCGGTTCACCGCGTCCCAGCTGTGTGTCATTGGGCGATAGGAACAGCGCCTGACCACCAAATTGACCCATGCCTGTCTCAAAGGACACGCGCGTTCTGGTGCTTGATTTCTCAAAAATCATCGCAAGCGTACGACCAACAAAAGGACGATAAATCTCGCCATTATGCTGCATTTTTTTGAGTTCAGAGGCACGATGGATGACCGCGCGTAGTTCATCGGGGCTTAGATCCATTAAGGTAAGAAAGTGGCGTGGGCTGCTCATATCAACTCCTTGTGGGGTGTTTGGCACATTGGCAAAAATAATAAAAAAGCAAGTATAACAAAGCTATATTAAAATAACTAGCCTTATCAATAAAAAACCTTATTCTGATAAAGGATTATCCACCAGTGGCTCGCTCAGCACCTGACGAATCGGGCGCGCGGTGGTGCGGCACATGAGCTCATAACCAATCGTCCCTGCGCAGGTGGCAACCTCATCAATAGACGGTGCGCCATCTTGACCCCATAGGATGATTTTGGTTCCGACGTCGGCATTTGTGTCCGTCAGATCTACCATCATGATGTCCATGGCGACTCGTCCAACAATGGGCGCGCGGATGACGGTGTCATCAACCATGACGCCAACAAACGCCCGATGAACCACGCGCGGATAACCGTCGCCATAGCCGCAGCTTACGATGCCGATGCGGCTGGGCTTTGGCGCGCGCCATAGAGCGCCGTAGCTGACTGATTCGTTTGTCTCGACGTGCTGAACTGCCATGATGTGCGTGCTAAATATCATCGCAGGCTTAAGATTATGTGTGTGTGCATCGATGTGCGAAAATGGGCTTGAGCCATATAAGGCAATCCCTGCACGCACCCAATCATGATGCTGATCTGAATGCTTAAAAATGCCCGCTGAATTACACAATGACCCTAGGGCATCTGGGCTTACCGTATGACGCAGTTCATCTAATAAATCATTAAAACGACTGATCTGCTGAGCCGTGATGGGGCTGCCATCTTCGTCCGCGCAGGCAAAATGACTGGTTAGGATAAGCTTATAACCCTTGTCGTGTAGTAGCTTGGCGGCGGCGATGGTGTTCTGTCTATTAAAGCCAAGGCGGTTCATGCCGGTGTTGTATTTTAGCCAGACGATATTGGTGAAGCTGTCAGGATCAGGCGTGTGCTCTAGAGCGTCGTTGAGCTGGTATTCATTATGAATGACCGCGCCGAACCCTTGATTGATGGCAGTCAGCCATTCATCGGCACCAAATGCGCCTTCGATGAGTACGATGGGTTTGTTGATGCCGATCGTTTGACAGGTTTTTTTGACTTCTAATGCTTCACTCATGCATGCCACGCCAAACGCGTCGGCCTGCTTTAGACCTGCCAATGCATATGACACACCATGCCCATACGCATTCGCCTTGACCATCGCCATGACTTTGGCGGGACTCTTTGGATTTAGGATGTTTTTGATGGTGGATAAGTTATGAGCCAGCGCGCTTTGGTCGATGGTCAGTGCGGTGTTTCGCATGAAAGAGCATCCGTATTAATGTTTTATTATTCATCGCCTTCGTAATCTTCAGGCATGTAGCCGCCTGCGATGAAATTGGTAAATCTTGTGAATTGACCTTCGAATCGTAAGGGCACGGTACCAATCGGTCCGTTACGCTGTTTGCCGATGATGATCTCAGCAAAGCCTTTATTATCCGCCTTGTCTTTGTTGTAGACTTCATCGCGATAGATGAACATGATAAGGTCGGCATCCTGTTCGATCGCGCCTGATTCACGCAGGTCTGACATGACGGGGCGTTTATTTGGGCGATTCTCAAGGCTTCGGTTAAGCTGAGATAGGGCGACGACAGGGCAGTTCATCTCGCGAGCTAGAGCTTTTAGGCTTCGGCTGATCTCACCGATCTCACCCACGCGGTTGTTCTCCATGCCGGGCACTTTCATGAGCTGTAGGTAGTCGATAATGACCATGCCAAGCCCACCTTCATGATTTTTGGCGATGCGCCGACAGGTGGAGCGCACCTCGGTCGGGGGTAGGTTGTTACGAGCATCGACGTATAGGTGTTTGTCTTGAAGCATGGTGACGGCGGTCGAGAACTGCGCCCATTCTTGCTCACTCATGTTGCCTGAGCGCAGATTGGTCTGGTTGATCTGCCCAAGTGAAGACAGCATGCGCGTAACGATGGATTCGGCGGGCATCTCCATAGAAAACACCACCACAGGCAAGCCTTGCATGAGCACCGACTCCGCCAAATTCATCGCAAAAGTCGTCTTACCCATCGATGGACGAGCCGCCACGACGACCATATCGCCTTTTTGTAGGCCTTGAGTTTTGTTATTAAGTTCTTCAAATGGTGTGGCAAGACCAATCATCGAGCCGTCACGTTTTTTGAGTTCATCGAGCTGCACGACGACATTTTGTAGAATATCAACGATGTTCTGCGCGCCCTGTTTGCCCACGCCGCTGGTGTAATTTTCATTAATACGAAAAATATCCGCCTCAACCGTATCTAGAATCTCACTGACGGTTTGTTTCTTGGGGTGATAGGCGAGATTTAGCATGTTATTCGCCGCCTTGATCAGCTGGCGATATACCGAAAACTCACGCACGCGCTCAGCATAAGGCACAAGGTTAAAAAGCGTCGCAGGGCTTTGGTTAATCTGCATCAGATACTCTTCACCGCCAGCGGCGTTAAGTAGATTCTGTGCGTTAAGATAGTCGTGCACCATCAGACTGTCATAAGGCTGATTCACTCTAGATAGGTGTGTGATGGCGCGAAAAATGTGCTTATGACGCTCGCCATAAAAATCCTCATCCCTGATGATGCTGTCCACTTTCTCAAAAGATTCATCAATACTCATCAATGACGCAAGCAAAGCCCGCTCAATCTCAATGTTGTGCGGTGGCTGCAGACTCAGTAGATCATCGCCAGCGCTTGATGTGGCAAGCGCTGATTTATCTTTGTTGTTCTTAAAGGCGCTGATCGCATTCTCAAAGGCGGAATTCACGGCTTTGGCGGTGTCTTGTAAATCAGTCATGATGAATCGAGAAGGTGACAATGATGGGTGCAAATTTTAGCATAAAAGCAAAATAAAAGCGGTATAATAACAGTAAAATTTAATGATTAAAATCGAATATTTGATAAGGAAAAGTTATCCATGAATGCCCAAACCACCAACACAAAGCCGCTACTTATTACCACTGGCGAGCCGGCCGGCATTGGCATGGACATCGTCATTGACGTGCTTTGTCATCATGATGATGCTCTACCAAAGCCGATTTTTATCACGGCTGACATAGATGTATGGCAAGAGCGCATCACAATGCTACAAGAAGTGGGTAAAATTGACCATGCGCCAAGCTTTGGGGTGATTGAGTATGATGATATTGTACATGGTGGCGATTTGTTAGATCTTGCTAAAGCATCAACAAAGCAAGACGTATTTATTATTAATATACCATGCAAATACAAAGTAAATGCGGGTGAGTTGTGCACTCATAATGCCCAAATGGTGGAGATGCAGTTGAACATCGCCCATCGATTGGCAAATGATGGTGTCATCGGGGCGATCGTTACCGCGCCAATCCAAAAATCAGTCCTTATTGATGCAGATGTACGCCTAGACAATGGTGAGATGTTCAGCGGTCATACCGAGTACTTTATGCATAAGGCAGGGTGTGATAAGGTAGTGATGATGCTTGCCAATGCCAAAATGCGTGTGGCGCTTGTTACCACACATATTCCCCTGAGGGACGTGGCGAATGCCGTCACGCGCGATGAAGTTCGTCAGACCGTCGTGATTACAGAGCAAGCCATGCGCACCCAATTTGGCATTAAGCGCCCTAAGATCTTAGTGTGCGGACTCAATCCACACGCAGGTGAGAGCGGCCATCTGGGCGATGAAGAGATGACGACCATCAACCCTGTGCTGCAAGAATTCATTGATGATGGGATGGATATTAGCCTTGCCATGCCTGCCGATACATTATTTACTGATAAATATCTACAATCAGCCGATGCCATCATCGCCATGTATCACGACCAAGGGCTTGCGCCTTTAAAGTCGCACGGCTTTGGCGATACGGTCAATATTACCCTAGGCTTACCCTATGTGCGTACGTCCGTCGATCACGGCACGGCGCTGGATTTGGCTGGCACAGGCAGGGCGAGCGCGGGTAGTCTCGTTCAAGCCATCATCGTTGCGCGTCAAATGTGCGGCTAAACCATCAAAATCGCAGCACGCCTTTATCAGTGATCGCCATGTCCACACTCTTATCCCATTCATTAACTGTTAAATTGTCAATAACTTGAAAATCATAGCACCAGCCCACTATTAATCCTTGAAAGTGGGTAAAGGTGCGGTCATAAAATCCGCCCCCCATGCCAAGCCGATTACCCTGCCTATCTACTACCACAAGCGGGCAAATAATCATGTCTAATTTATCAGCACTTATGCCATATTTGGCAAAGGGTTCTTTCATGCCCAGTCGGTGGCGCTTTAAAGGTGTTTTGGCTAATGGTATAACGACAGGGGCAAAGCGTAAAGGCTTACCCTGAACGGTAATCGGCAAAAACGGCGTAAAACCATGCTTTTGGCAAAATACCAAAATCAGCGCGGTGGGTAACTCGCCAAAATCGTCCAAATATAGCCCAATCTT
>NZ_JAAELD010000155.1 GCF_024227015.1 Moraxella sp. | reverse complement strand
CAAAAATCGCCATTCTGTTTCTAAAAACAAAACCCTATAATAAACACATACTTTTTAAACAGAGAAACAACATGGCTGATTATCTTGATAATTCACAAAAACAAATCAAACTCGCCCTGCAACTGGTTTCAGGCTATGGCGGAGAGTTCCAATCGTGGCGACTTGCTGACAGTAACGAACGAGCCTATACCGACATTGATTTTTATGTGGAAATGGCAAAAACGGCTGAACAAGGCAAAATCCACACCCTATTTATCGCTGACACGCCGTCCTTTGGTGGGGCTGGCGGTGGCACGGATATTGCCACTCGCTCGCCTGCTTTTCCGCTTGAACCCATGGTTATGCTCTCTGCCGTTGCCTACGCCACGCAAAAAATCGGAATGGTGGCAACTTTTTCAACCACTTACAACCTGCCTTATAATTTGGCTCGTCAGCTTAAAACGCTGGACACCTTATCCAAAGGGCGTTTGGGCTGGAATACCGTTACCACAGGCACGCCTTTTACCGCTTATAATTTTGGCGACAAACCTTTGCCCGACACCACCACACGCTACGAAATGGCACACGAAATGGTGGAGGCGGTGCAAACCTTGTGGGGCGGTTTTGGCGAAAATGCCTACATCACTGACAAAGCCACAGGCGTGTTTGCCGACATGAGCCAAATCAAGCCTGCTAATTACAAGGGCAAACATTACCAAGTCAAAGGGGCATTGCCCATTCCTGCCACACCACAAGGGCAACCGCCCATTTTTCAGGCAGGTCCAAGCCCAGAGGGGATAGAGCTGGCAGGGCGTTTTGCCAGTGGTGTGTATGCCAATCCGTTCACGATTGACGAAGCACAAGCCTACCGCAATGTCATCAAGCAGAGTGCCATACAGCACGGCAGAAATGCTGACGACATTAACATGTTTAGCGGGTTTATGTTCACGATTGGCGACACTTACGAAGAAGCCTTGGCTCGCAGAATGAAGCTCATTGATTTTATGAGTGATGAGGAATTTTATGGGCAAATCCGCTATTTGTCGGCGATGATTGGCGTGAATTTACATGGGCTTGATTTAAATGAGCCTTTGCCAAAATCCTTACAAAACCAAGCCACACCGCACCCACATGACCCACGTTCGCCACGAGTGGTGGAACTCATCAAGCAAGGTATGTCGCCCAAAGAAGCCCTTGCCAATGGCGTGATTAACTATCATCCTGTGGTGGTAGGGACGGCTTTTGACGTGGCGGATTTTATGGAAGAATGGTTTAAAGCTGGGGCGACAGACGGCTTTTCGCTTGCCCCAGACAGTCAAAAAGGCGTGCAAGACTTTGTAGAAAAAGTCGTGCCGATTTTGCAAGAGCGTGGGATTTATCATGCTGATTATGAAGGTTCAACTTTGCGAGAGCATTTGGGTGTGCCGTATCAGTATGGTTTGAGAAAATAATTTATCAACAATCAGTCAGTTAAGGAGATTGAACATGAAACGATTAGTCAATAAAGTCGCCATTATCACAGGTGCCGCCAGTGGCATGGGCGAGACGACCGCTCGGGTGTTTGCCCGTGAAGGGGCGACTGTAATTATCACCGACGTGCAAGAGCAGGCGATTAAGGATTTGGTTGCCGATATTCAAGGCGAGTATGGCGATGTGGCGTTGGGCATTGTTCACGACATCGCAGACGAGCAGTCTTGGGCAAAAGTTACCCAAGAAGTCGTGGCTAAATTCGGCAAAATCGATATTTTGGTCAATAACGCTGTCATTGGTGGTAAAGATTGGAAATATGAAGATGCGTCTTTGGAAGAATGGCAAAAAGTAATGAAAGTCAATGCCGAAGGGGCGTTTTTGGGGATTTGTGCCGTTGTGCCTTATATGAAGAAAAACGACATCAGCTCGATTGTCAATATCAATACCCTAGGCGTACACGTGGCAGGCGAAGGCATTGCGCGCATTTCGTATTCAGCGTCCAAAGGGGCGGTTGATGCCTTGACCCGTGCCATGGCTTCACGTCTGGGCAAATACAATGTCCGTGTCAATTCCGTATCGCCTGGTCCAATCTTGACCCCTATGGCAAAGCAATATTCCAGCGATGAAAAATTGGCAGAAATCGCCAGCTTCAACCCGCTTGGACGCATGGGTGACCCGCTTGATGTGGCACATACCACGCTATTTTTTGGCAAGCGATGAAGTCAAATTCATCACAGGGGCCGAGATTTTGGTGGACGGTGGTTTTAAGATTCATAAGCCTCTGTAAAAATTAGCGTAAAGAAAACATCGCTCAAATGGGCGGTGTTTTTTATTGGCAAAAATAACAGCTTATTTTAAAATACATGCTTGACCTTGTAAAAGTTTTATATTAGAATTAACTAAATTAGAGAAATCTAAACTATGAATGATACGGTATCCAATGCAATATTCCCCGAGCAAGCCAAACAAGCGAGCGATTTTTTACGCATTTTGGCAAACGAAAACCGCCTACAAATCCTATGCCTGCTGATAGAGCATGGTGAGATGAGTGTCGGGCAAATCAATGCGATGACCACGCTTAGCCAGTCGGCATTGTCTCAGCATTTGGCAAAAATGCGAGATGAGGGGCTGGTGAGCTATGGCAGGCAGTCGCAGACCTTGTATTATCGTATTTGTGATGACAGGGTGGCTCGTATCATCATGGTTTTAAAGGAAATTTTTTGTCCCTAAGGAGCAAAAACCATGCCCAAGCCCCAAACAATCAGCCCAAACGAAGTCGCCCAAAAACTTGCGGGCGGAGCGACACTCATTGACATTCGCTCGCCTGATGAATTTGCCCGAATGCACATTGGTGGGGCGGTGTGCGTGCCGATTGACAGCCTTGATAAAGACAATATCGCCAACCAAGTCGCCAAAAATGCCAATTCACAAGGCGAAAATAGCGAAAATGTCGTGATTTTTCATTGTTTATCAGGTATGAGAACCGCCCAAAATGCCGATAAAATCACCGCTTGTACGTCAAATTGCACCGCTTATATCATGGACGGCGGTTTGCAGGCATGGCAAAAGGCAGGACTGCCAACCGTCATTGACCGCACACAGCCGATTAGTCTCATGCGACAAGTGCAAATCGTGGCAGGGGTGCTGATACTGCTTGGTGTGTTGCTAGGCTCGCTTGTGTCGCCTGTCTTTTATGGCGTGAGTGGATTTGTCGGGGCGGGGCTACTGTTTGCAGGGGTTACGGGCTTTTGTGGTATGGCAAAACTGCTTGCCCTGTTGCCTTATAACCGTGTGTCGTCTTGATTTATCAATTGTTTTGTCGAAAATTATTTAGGAGAAAATCATGAAAAGTAATCTACACAGCATTGACCGTATGTTACGCTTGGTGGTTGGGGCGTTGCTTGTTGCTCTTGCAGTCATGGGCGTGATTGGGGCGTGGGGCTATGTCGGGGCGGTGTTTGTTTTGACCGCATTTATGAACTTTTGCCCCATTTATCGGATGTTTAATTTTTCTACCAAAAAGAAAGGTTGAGCGATAAAGCACCAAAGCACCGTCCAAATGGGCGGTGTTTGGTTTTTTGGGGGGTCAGCTCAGTACATCCAGCACGACATCCCGAAGCCAGCGATGTGCCATGTCGTGTTCGGTGCGTTCGTGCCATGTCATCATCATGGTGAAGCCATCAACAGGGATTGGCGGGTTTTGTAGATGAACGTTCGGCAGGGTCTGGGCTAGGTGCTTGGGCAGTACCGCCACCAGATCGGATTCTTGTAGTAGCTGCGGCAATAGCGAAATGTGATTGACCGACACCATGACATTGCGCGTCCGCCCCAGTCGCTGTAAGGCGATGTCGGTCGCGCCGCTAAATTCGCCCCCGTTGTACGACAGCATCGCGAAGGGCAGTTCGCAGAACTCATCAAGCGTCAACGTAGTATTCGCCATGGGGTGGGATTTACTCATCGCGCACACGTAGGTTTCTTCGTATAGCACAGACTGGAACATGTCGCTACTTAGGTGGTTTTGACTCACCAAGGCCAGATCGATTTTGTTCTTCTCGAACAGACTTTTGATGTTCTGTCCCTGTACGGGCAATAAGGCAACCTTCAAATTCGGGGCAAGTCGTCTTAGCCTTAGAATCAAAGGCAGGGCGATGATCTGCTGCACATAATCCATCGCCGCGATGCGCAGGGTCATGTTCAGCTTCTCAGGCTCTAGCTTTGGCGGCGACAGCATCGAACCGACATCTTGCAATACTTTGCGCGCGATCTGCCCAAGCGCCAGCGCCCGATCGGTGGGCTGCATACCATGCTGTACCCGCACAAATAAAGGATCGTCAAAACTGTCCCGCAGGCGATTCAAAATCCCGCTCATCGCAGGCTGAGTGACAGACAGGCGATGAGCGGCGCGGCTGACGTTGCATTCGTCCAGCAGTACGACGAAGGCCTTGAGTAGGTTTAGATCTAGGGTTCTGATGTTGGTCATTTTTATATTTACTTAATTACAATTTTCCACCGATGCCCTTGAATTTCTCCACAAAATCAGCAATTTTTTGGAAAATACTTTGTTTGGCGGTCAAATAATTGGGGTTAAGTGGGCTCATTTTGGGTAAGACACTATTTAAATCCGTGCCATTCTCGCTGGCATATTCGCGCTTGAGCGAGATCATCAGGTAGCGTTTAGCTGCCTCGGTATTCAAGCCATTCTCTTCAATCAGCGCTTCTGCTTCCTGTTGCTGTTTTTCTTGGGCGAATTGATAGAATTCATCTAGAATAGACGGCTTGTCTTCAATGGCATCCAAATTAGTTTCGTTGATGAAGTCCACCACCAAAGTTTCTTTGGCGCGGTTGCCGATGCTGGCGCGGATGGTGCGGCGGATTTCTTCCACTAAGGCGCTTTTGTCTTTGATTTTTTGATTGTGTTCAAAGATGAGCTCTAAGATATAGTCCAAGTTGATTTCTTGTGACTTTAACAAATCCACTTCAAAAACCACATCATCCCAATCGATTTGGCTTTGGTTTTGTTTCTCTGATTCTTTTTGTTGGCGTAGCCAATCGCGGGTATCGTTGTAGGTAGAGCGATAATCTTGAATAGCGCGCTCGCTTGGCATATCGATGGTTTGCATTGCCTCGATGTCAGCATCGTCCAGATAGTACTTTGACTTGAACTCTTCAACAGCTTGTTCATCACTGGTATCTAGGCTTTGCAGTGCTTTTAATCCAGCAAACTCATCGTAGTTTTGTAAAATATTTTCTGCTTTGAGGTATTCACCAAATAGCTTGGCAAATTCCTTTTTATCTTGTTCTTTTTCAATATTTTCTGGGTTTGGAAAGCGTTCTTGCAGCTCTTTTACGATATCAACAAAACCTCGACGCGCCTGCCCAGTCGCAATATCGTTAAAACCTTCCATGTATTCTTTGTAGCTCTTCTCCAACACCACGTTTTTTGTGTTTTTGTCACCAAACAAAGTAATGGCATCAATGGTTGCCTGCTCCAAATCACGGAAGGTAACAATATTGCCAAAGGTCTTCGTCGCATCATAAATGCGGTTAGTGCGAGAAAATGCCTGCATCAAGCCGTGATAGCGCAAATTCTTATCAACAAACAAGGTGTTAAGCGTAGGCGCATCAAAGCCCGTTAAAAACATACCGACCACTATGAGCAGATCTATTTCTTGATTCTTCACGCGCTGGGCAAGGTCACGGTAGTAGTTCTGAAAACCATTACTGTCCACGCCATAGTTAGATTTAAACATGGCGTTGTAGTCAGTGATTGCGGCGCTCAAAAACTCTTTCGCACTGCTGTTCATGGCACTGACTTCAAAGCTCTCATCTAAAATATCACCAATGGCGTCCTGCTCTTCATTGGCAGCAAATGAGAAGATAGTCGCAATGCGCAGAGGCTTACTTGTGGGTCTATTCTCAGCCTCGGCCTGCAATGTTTTGAAGGTTTCATAGTACGCTTTCGCTGCATCAACACTACT
>NZ_JAAELD010000154.1 GCF_024227015.1 Moraxella sp. | reverse complement strand
GAATAATTATATTTTTAATGCGTCAGTCTTTATCATTTTTTCCAATAATGTTTTATAATATTATATCAATTTTAAATCTTCAAGCTAAAATCTGCTAAAGTCTTCTAAGTGGTTTATACTGATTGCATAATTTTGGTTAAAAAAGTTTAAACTTGTCAGTAGCTCAAACGTTAAATTAGAAAATTATTATATAATGATGATAAAAAAATGGTTTATTAATTAATTGGTAATTGCTAATCATTATCAGGAGGAAGTATGCCTTTAAAGATAGGAATCCCGAAGGAAATCCATGAGGGAGAAAAACGGGTAGCTGCAACCCCAGAGACAACAGAATGGCTCAAAAAACTGGGCTTTACTGTTGCGCTTGAAACGGGTGCGGGTGATAATGCCCATTTTTCCGATGAAGCCTACAAGGAAGACGGAGTCGAGATTGTAGAAGACACAAAAAAATTGTGGGCAGAGTCGGACATCATATTGAAAGTCCGTGCGCCTGAAGCACATCCGACACTTGGTGTGCATGAAGCAGAATTGTTGCAAGAAGGGACATGTCTCATTAGTTTTATTTGGCCAGCCCAGAATCCAGAACTCCTGGAGAGACTAGCGGCTCGCAAAGTCACTGTCATCGCAATGGACTCTGTACCCAGGATATCCAGAGCGCAAAAGCTGGATGCCCTGAGTTCTATGGCCAATATTGGTGGATACCGCGCTGTTATAGAAGCCGCTAACCATTTTGGACGCTTTTTCACAGGTCAGATCACTGCGGCAGGTAAAGTACCTCCTGCAAAAGTCATGGTTATCGGTGCTGGTGTTGCTGGTCTTGCGGCTGTTGGTGCAGCTAATGGACTGGGTGCCATTGTACGTGCATTTGACACTCGTCCAGAAGTTAAGGAACAAGTCGAAAGCATGGGCGCAGAGTTTCTCGAATTGGACTTTGAAGAAGAAGGCAGTGGTACAGGCGGCTATGCCAAAGTAATGAGTCCAGAATTTATCAAAGCGGAAATGGACCTATTCGCCCGTCAAGCGATGGAAGTGGATATCATTATTACCACCGCATTGATACCTGGCAAACCTGCACCTAAACTGATCACTGCTGGCATGGTAGAATCCATGCGTGATGGCAGCGTGATAGTTGATATGGCAGCGGAACAAGGCGGCAACTGTGCTTTAACAGAACCAGGCCAAATCGTTGTCAAACATGGTGTCACCTTGATTGGACTCACCGATCTGCCCAGCCGATTACCTACCCAGTCCAGTCAGCTTTATGGCACGAATCTGCGCCACATGCTCACTGACTTATGCAAAGAAAAGGATGGTCAAATCAACGTCGATATGGAAGACGACGTTATTCGAGGCTCGACAGTCATCAAAGACGGTGAAATTACTTGGCCACCACCCAAACCCAAGATTCAAGCGATTGCGCCACAGAAAAAAGAAGAGGCTGTCGCTATACCACAACCTGAAAAGGAGAAAAAGTCTAGTGGGTTGGGAAGTGCATTATTCATGCTTATAGGCGCGGGCTTATTAGCAGCACTGGGTCATGTTTCCCCACCTGCATTTTTGGCTCATTTTACAGTTTTTGTATTAGCCTGTTTTGTTGGTTATCAAGTCGTTTGGAATGTGACACCTGCTTTGCATACACCACTGATGAGTGTGACGAATGCCATTAGTGGTATCATTGTTGTTGGTGCGTTGCTACAGGTATCAGGACCCATTACGAGTCTTGTGACTATCCTAGCGGCGATATCAATATTGGTTGCCACTATTAATATTAGCGGCGGTTTTTTTGTCACCCAACGCATGTTGCGTATGTTTCAGAAATAAATTAGGAGAACGGACATAATGATAAATGAAGGTTTGCTTACTGCGGCATACATTATTGCCAGCATCCTGTTTATTCTTAGCTTAGGTGGGTTAAGTCATCCAGAAACGGCACGTCGAGGCAATATCTATGGCATGATTGGTATGTTTATTGCCATTTTTGCCATTATTTTTGGCGAAGTCACTCAATACGAAGTCCTAATCGTTGTTATGGTCCTCGGCGCGATTATTGGTATCACTGTGGCTGCCCGCGTTCAAATGACAGGTATGCCTCAACTCGTTGCTATGCTGCATAGCTTTGTGGGTGTGGCTGCCGTATTAGTGGGCTTCGCCAATTACATCGGTCCAGAAGCCGCCTCACACTTTACTGGCACTGAAAAAATTATCCATGAAGTGGAAATCTACTTAGGTGTCCTGATTGGTGCAGTGACTTTCACAGGTTCTGTGATTGCGTTTGGCAAATTACAAGGAGTCGTCGGTAGTCGGCCCTTACTTCTGCCAGCACGCCACTTTTTAAATCTCGGTATTGGTTTAGCCTGCATTTGGCTAGGTGTCGAGTTTATCAATGCTGAAAGCGTTTCGGCTGGCTTGATTCCCTTAGGGATTATGACGGTTCTCGCTTTAGTCTTCGGTGTCCACATGGTCATGGCGATTGGTGGTGCAGATATGCCAGTGGTCGTGTCTATGCTCAACAGCTACTCTGGTTGGGCGGCGGCAGCCATCGGTTTTATGCTTGGAAACGATCTGTTAATCATCACTGGCGCATTAGTCGGTAGTAGTGGTGCGATCCTTTCCTACATCATGTGCCGCGCTATGAACCGTCACTTCCTTAGCGTTATCGCCGGCGGCTTTGGCACAACTGGTGGAAGCATTTCTGCGGGAGATGACGAAGGAAAAGAGGTCGTTAGCACCACCGTGGAAGAAACTGCCCAGTTGTTCCAAGATGCTAAAAGTGTCATTATTGTCCCTGGGTATGGCATGGCTGTTGCCCAAGCGCAACACCCTGTTTCTGAAGTCACCAATAAACTCCGTGATAAAGGTATCACTGTGCGCTTTGGTATCCATCCAGTTGCTGGACGTTTGCCTGGACACATGAACGTACTCCTAGCTGAGGCTAAAGTACCTTATGACATCGTTCTGGAAATGGATGAAATCAATGAAGATTTCCCAGAAACGGACGTTGTGTTGGTTATTGGTGCCAATGATACTGTCAATCCAGCCGCCCAAGATGATCCCAATAGTCCTATTACCGGCATGCCTGTTTTAGAAGTTTGGAAAGCTGAGACAGTGATTGTGATGAAGCGTAGCATGGCATCAGGCTATGCGGGTGTTGGTAATCCGCTCTTCTTTAAAGAAAACACGCGCATGTTGTTTGGGGATGCGAAAGCAAGTGTCGATGCCATTCTTGGAAATATTAAGTAAGGCATAAACTACAAGGATTGTATATAATAAGGGATTTATAATAAGGGATTTATCATGCGAATTAAGAGTTGAAATTTTTCCGTCCAACGCTTTAGCTTTGGGCGTTTTTTGGTATCCAACATTAACTTTGGGCGTTTTTTGGTATCCAACATTAACTTTG
>NZ_JAAELD010000153.1 GCF_024227015.1 Moraxella sp. | reverse complement strand
TGTCAAACAATTTAACGCAGTTTTGCCAGATTTAGGCATTTTTAGGCCATTAAAAATACTTTGTTCCGAATTAGGGACACGCCCTAAACAAGGGGGTGGTTAGGATGGTTTTTTGGCAAAGACTAATTTGACAATCTGCCAAGCTACTGCCACCGCACCGATGATGAATACCACATCACCAAAGGTGCGCACCCAACGCAAGGTCACAAGAAACTCTTGCTGCATAAAGCCTTCGCTACGCGCATACCACAAGCCTTCGGTGATGGCGGCGTGCGCTTGGAAGATGCCGATTGGCAACAGACTGGTGGCGATCATCAGTACCAGACCAATGTTCAGTGCCCAAAAACCAAGCTTCATCAGCTTATCATCAAAGTGATGCTCAGGGCGCAGATAGCGCACGATCAGCAGCACAAAGCCTAGCGCCAAGAAGCCATACACCCCGAACAAGGCAGCGTGTGCGTGTACTGCGGTGGTGTTCAAGCCTTGTAGATAGAACAGTGAGATCGGCGGGTTGATCATAAAGCCGAACACGCCCGCACCAAGCATATTCCAAAATGCCACAGCGGTGAAGAATAGGATTGGCCATTTCAGTTTTTGCATCCAAGGCGCTTGATGCTGCTTAGAATAATTCTCATAGCCTTCATAGCCAAGCACCACTAATGGCACAACTTCTAAGGCTGAGAAAGACGCACCCATCGCCATAATCGGCGTGGTCGTACCTGTAAAGTACAAGTGATGGAAAGTGCCTGGAATGCCGCCGACCAAGTACAGCGCCGCTGATGCGATGGCAGCACCTGTGGCAGTGCGATAGCTGACCAAACCCAAATTATAAAAGATAAAGGCAAATGATGCAGTGGCAAAGACTTCAAAAAAGCCTTCTACCCACAGATGCACCACCCACCAGCGCCAATATTCCATGATGGCGATGTTGGTGTGCTCACCGTAGAATAGCCCTGAGCCATAGAACAGACCCACGCACAGCACCGATGCGACGAAGATGGCAAGCAGGTTTTTGTCGCCGTGTTGTTTAAAGCCATTGACCCAGCCGCGCATCATCAGTACAAGCCAAATCAGCATACCGACCCATTTTAGGATTTGCCAAAAACGACCCAAATCGACATATTCATAACCCTGATGACCGAACCAGAAATTCAGATCAGCAGGCAAAATGTGTGCGATGGCGAAGTACTGCGACGCAAATGAGCCGACACAGACAATGATGAGAGCTACCCACAGAATATCCACACCAAGCTTTTGGAACTTAGGATCTTTACCACCATTAATAATCGGTGTCAAAAATAGACCCGCTGCCAAAAATGCTGTCGCAATCCAAAACAGCGCAAGCTGAATGTGCCATGTGCGCAGCAGCGAATAAGGTAGATAATCAGACAGCTGAATGCCGTAGAAGGCTTGACCTTCGACCGTATAGTGCGCTACGACACCAGCGACGAAGACTTGGGCGACGAATAATGCCGCGACTAAAAAGGCATATTTGCCCAGTGCTTTTTGTGATGGGGTTAGTGCAAGCTTGGTCAAAGGATCGGCACTTGGCGCGTGAATGACTTCTTCTTCGGGTTTTTTAAACGCCCAAATCCAAATCAAAAAGCCCACACCTGCGATCAAAAATACCACCGATGCGATCGACCAAATAATATTCTCGGCGGTCGGTACATTGTCAATCAATGGCTCATGCGGCCAGTTATTGGTAAAAGTCGCATCCGTACCAGGGCGTTCAGCTGATGCGATCCAACTGGTCCAAAAGAAAAAATCCGCCAAGCGTTCACGCGCAGTGACATCAGGTAAGGTGTTGTTTTTCATCGCGAAACTTTCGCGAGTACCGGCAAGCTCAGGCGTATCACCATACAGATCGATGTAATACGATGCAACCGCTTCGATCGCTTGGATGCGCGCATCAGACAGCACAACCGTCTCAGTGCCATTGGCAGCGCTGCTGCGATATTCTTGCTTCATCTGCTCATTGATGCCTGCTTGTTCAGCGGCACTCAGTTCATCGAATGCCTTATTGTACAGTGCTTTGGCTTGGATATTTTGATAAGCGACAAGCTCGCGATGCAGCCAGTCGGCTGTCCAGTCAGGCGCTTGATATGCACCGTGACCAAGCACAGAGCCCAGCTGCATACCACCTGTGGTTTGCCATGCTGATTGACCGTCCAAAATGTCTTTTTTGGTCATGATGACATCGCCCTGACTGCTGACGAACTGCGTAGGAATTGGCGGTGCTTGGCGATAGACTTCGACACCACCCCAGCCCAATAGGGTAAAGGCGATAAGCAGGGTGCCGATCAGCCAATACCAATGCTTTTTATAATTACCCATCTCTTGCTCCTTGTGGCTTGATAGGGAAAAATGATCAGTAAAAATATGGATCAACTTGGAAAAATTAAAAGATATATATAAAATAAATCTTTACAAGCGTAATTTTACGA
>NZ_JAAELD010000152.1 GCF_024227015.1 Moraxella sp. | reverse complement strand
TTGTAGCAGTCTTGCTGTTTGATTTTAAATTTAACTGTGGAAAAATTATGTTTGATACCTTAACCGAACGACTCTCTGGCAGCCTTCGTAATATTGCAGGCACAGGTCAGCTGACCGAAGATAACATTAAGGATACATTGCGTGAAGTGCGCATGGCACTGCTTGAGGCGGATGTTGCCTTGCCTGTGGCGCGTGAATTTGTCGCGAAGGTTAAAGAGCAGGCGCTAGGACAAGAGGTTCTAAAAGAGCTTGCGCCAGGTCAGGCATTCGTTAAGATTGTCTATGATGAGCTGACCGAGATGATGGGTTCGGCGAATCAGTCTTTGGAGATGACTGGTAAGCCGCCAGTGGTGTATCTGTTGGCAGGCCTGCAGGGCGCAGGTAAGACTACGACTGCAGGTAAGCTTGCCAAGTTCCTACAAGAAAAACAAAAGAAAAAAGTCATGCTCGTATCAGCCGACGTCTATCGCCCAGCAGCGATCCGTCAGCTTGAGCAGGTGGCAGGACAGGTTAATGCAAGCTTCGTGCCATCTAGTACGGACGAGAATCCAATTGACATTGCTCGCCGTGCCATTGAGCAAGCCAAATTGCAGTATCAAGACATTCTTATCATTGACACCGCAGGTCGTCTTGCGATCGACGAGGAGATGATGAATGAGATTAAGGAGCTCACTGCGGCGGTGAACCCAACTGAGACGCTGTTCGTGGTGGACTCCATGACAGGTCAAGACGCTGCCAATACCGCCAAGGCATTTAATGATGCCTTGCCGCTGACAGGTGTCATCCTGACTAAGACAGATGGTGATGCTCGAGGCGGCGCTGCCTTGTCTGTGCGTGCCATCACTGGCAAGCCAATCAAATTCCTAGGTCGTGGCGAGAAGCTAGAAGCCTTGGAGCTGTTCCACCCTGAGCGTATCGCACAGCGAATCCTTGGTATGGGTGATGTGCTGTCGTTGGTCGAAGAAGTTGAGAATAAAATCGACCGTGAGCAAGCTGAACGCATGGCGAAAAAACTCCAAAAGGGCGGTGAGTTTGATTTGGAGGATTTGTTAAATCAATTCCAACAAATGAAAAACCTTGGCGGTATGGCAGGATTCCTTGATAAGATGCCTGGCATGGGCGGCGCTGACCTCCAAAAAGCCATGGAAGAAGCCAAGCCTGAAGAGAAGGTCAAAGAGATGGAAGCGCTTATCCACTCAATGACCCCATTTGAGCGCCAAAACCCTGATAAAATCACCCCGAGCCGCAAACGCCGTATCGCCGCAGGTTCTGGTAAGCAAATTCAAGATGTCAATCGCCTGCTAAAACAACACAAACAAATGGCGAAAATGATGAAGATGATCAGCCGTCCTGATGGTATCGGTAAGATGATGAAAGCTGTTCAAGGGCTTACCAAAGGCATGAGCGGCGGCGGTGGACCGTTATTCGGCGGCGGTAACGCTGGTCAAAATCCAGCGGGTACGAGTGCTGAAGACATGAAAAAATCCATGGCAGACTTAGGGCTAGATCCTAACAACATGCCAAGCATGGAAGATATGCAAAAGCAGATGAAAGCGATGGAAGGGCAGCTTCCTAATTTTAAAAAACGCTTTTAATCATCCATCTCACCATAAAACACCCAACACTGGGCTTGGGTGTTTTGTTTTTATTGTATAAACCAAGATCGCCTGACCATGCTAATCGCTTTTGACACCATTTTTGAGCAATGCTCCATCGCCATTTTACAAAACGACACCATTATCTATACTGAGACCGTGGCGGGTGGACGTGGGCAAACGGAGATTATTTTGCCCATGCTGGATAAGGCACTGCACACCGCAGGTGTGTATATTAAGGATGTTAAGGCATGGGCGTTCAACCGTGGACCGGGGGCGTTTAGTGGCATTCGCATCAATACCGCCCTAGTCCAAGCTCTATCTGTAGCCAATGACGCACCGTGTATCGGCATATCCAGCCTACACGCCTTGGTATTTATGGCGTGTGAGCAGATAAGCATGGCGGATGGCACAACCATCACCGCCGTGATAGACGCTCGCCAAAACCAAGTCTATGCAGGGGATTTTGTGGTACAAAACGCCTTGCCCGTTGCTCAAAGCGAATATCTGCTAGATTATAATAAGTTTGTAGAGACCGACATCATCGTAGGGGGTGGGGTGGACTTGGTGGAGACAGATGCCAAAAAATTACGTCTAAATCCCAGTGCCGAGCATATCGCACGCCTTGCCTATCCCCTATTTTTAAAGGGCGAGACGGTAACGGCAGAAAATGCCTTGCCTGTTTATCTTAGAAATAACGCTTGGAAAACATTGGCGGAACAAGGCAAGAAATAATTAACTCATTTCAAAATGAAATATGGGGTAATTTATTCGCCCAATCATTTAATACCAAAATTATTTAATCCCAACCCAAACCGCCAATAAACATTGGTAAATTCAAATAAAAGAGTAATATTTTGGACATTTTATTATTTATCAAAGCCTTTATCATGGGCATTGTCGAAGGCATTACCGAGTTTTTGCCGATTTCTAGCACAGGCTATATGATTTTGTCGGCAGACATCATGAACTTTTGGGATAAAGACAAAAGGGATTTGTTCATTGTATTTGTTCAGCTTGGGGCGATATTGGCGGTCATTTATGACTATTGGGGCAGACTGTGGACGGCATTTATGGGGCTACTCACAGGCAAGGCGGACGGCATGACCAACCCTCGTGGGCTGGGTATCTCGCTCATCATCGCCACCATTCCTGTGATGATTGTCGGCTTTACGCTCAAAGACTTTATCACAGGCACGCTCTTTCATCCGCTTGTCGTGGCGACCATGCTCATCATTGGGGCACTTCTCATCATCTATGTAGAAAAACACCCACGCCCCATTAAGGCACACGAAGCTGAGCATATTGACTTTAAAATGGCGTTAAAAATCGGACTGGCTCAATGTCTTGCCCTAATCCCTGGTACGAGCCGTTCTGGGGCGACCATTATTGGGGCGTTGTGGTTTGGGGCGTCTCGCAAATCTGCTACCGAATTTTCATTCTTTTTGGGCATTCCTGTCATTGTCGGGGCAGGACTTTTGGAGCTGATTGAGAAAAAAGACGTGCTACAAACAGGACAAGATTGGGCGATTTTGGGCGTGGGAACGGCAGTGTCTTTTGTCGTTGCCCTGCTATGCATTCGCCTTTTGGTGGCATGGGTGTCAAAACGGGATTTTATGATTTTTGCCTATTTGCGGATTATCACAGGCGTGATCGTGTTGTTGGCGTATTTTGTGTTTGGTTATCAAATTCAAGGGTAAATTTTAGGCGATATTTGCAAAAAACCGTTCGTGGTGAGCTAAGTCGAACCATGACGGTTTCCTACTCTTCGACAGGCTCAGGGCGAACGGAAAACCAAATAACACACATAAAAATAAAAGGCAAAGTTTTGACTATTAACATCATCGGCACCGAACAAGACAAAGCATTATTTGATACATTAGATAGTATCAATAAAACTCACAATTTGTCTTTAAAGTTATCTTTTCATGCTTTATCAAAACTAAGTGATAAATTTATCTCATCGTTTGCCAATGATAATATCAATACGCCTTTAATTGCTATTATAAAAAATACCCCAACCTTAATTAAAATTGACAATCATGCCATTATAAAATCATCATTAAATTGGCAAGCCCTAACCAAACGTATCGTAACCGCAGGGCGAAAGTCCGAGCTGATATTACAAGCAAGCAAATTAACGTCCGACATGAGCGTGATAGACGGTACGGCAGGTTTTGGGCAGGACGGATTGATATTGGCAAGCACGGGGGCGAGTGTGTTAATGATAGAGCAAAATCCCCTTGTGGCAATGCTACTATTATTTGAGCATCAAATGATGAATGCCAATCTAAATTGGCAAAAATTGTTAAGCCGAATTACGATTTATCATGGTAATTTTTTGAATGCTGATTTTATGGCGACCTTACCAAAGGCGGATATGATTTATCTTGACCCCATGTTTCCGTCTGACAGTTATTCGGCAAAGGTGGGTAAAACCATGCAAGTATTACATGATTTGGCAAATCCGCCAAGCGATGATGATGAAACACTGTTTTTGGATATTGCTAATGCTCAATTAAAAGACAATGGCAAAATCATTGTCAAACGCCCCTTATCCGCCCCCCATTTGGCAAATAAAACGCCATTGCAAAGCGTGGCAAATGATGCAATACGGTTTGATAGATACGAATTAAACAAATGAGTGAGAAAATCTATGCAATATGAATATCTGGTGCTAATCATTGTACTGATCATGACGTGGCAGAATTTTTCGCTAAGACGTAAAATTAAACAGTTGTGGCAAGCGATGGATAAGAGCAAATATATAACGCGCTATCTTGAGGTCGTGGCTCAGACGCGCGACCAAGCTGTGGCTGTCAAGCAGCTACGCCGTGAATTTAGCGAGCTAAACCTGCTACAAGCGGTCGAGGTGAGCCAAATCGCGCATAATCAGCCTAACCAAAACCAAGAACCAAAAGCATGACTTTTAAAGACAAACTCATCGCTTGGCTTCAGTTGACCCGCTTTGATAAGCCTGTGGGTACGGAGCTGCTGCTTTACCCGACGCTGTGGGCGCTGTTCTTAGCGAATGCAGGCCTACAAAGATTGCCAAGCATTACGCATTTGCTAATCTTTATGCTTGGGGCGATATTCATGCGTGCGGCAGGTTGCGCGATTAATGATTTTGCTGATCGTAAGGTAGATGGTCAGGTCAAGCGTACCAAAGATCGACCTTTGGCGGATGGGAGATTATCTGCCAAGACTGCCGTGGTGACCTTTGTGGGTTTGGCTTTATTGTCAGCGTGCTTGCTTGTATTTTTGCCGCTGCAGGTATTTTATTGGTCGCTTGGGGCGGTAGCACTTGCTTTTATTTACCCATTCATGAAGCGCTATACGCATCTACCGCAAGTTGTGTTAGCGGCGGCGTTTGGCTGGGCGGTGCCGATGGCTTATGCTGCGACTCTGGGATATGTGGATGGATGGGGCTGGCTGGTATTCGCCGCCTACATGTGCTGGACGGTGGCTTATGACACGCAGTATGCCATGTGCGACAGAGATGATGACTTAAAAATCGGTGTCAAATCAACGGCGATTTTATTCGGTCGCTATGATGTGGCAATCACCATGTTGCTGCATTTGACATTTGCGCTGTTGATGGGCTTGGTATTGCAGCATTATTTTGATGCTTGGGTGGGATGGCTGTTGGTCGTGCCATTGTTTGTGATGTTTGCTTATCAATATCAATTAATCAAGAACCGTGAGCGCATGGCGTGCTTTCGAGCCTTTCGCCACAATGCATGGGTGGGGCGCTATGTCTTTGCGCTGGTATTGATTTTGTGTATTTTTTATTTTGGTGGTTA
>NZ_JAAELD010000151.1 GCF_024227015.1 Moraxella sp. | reverse complement strand
TAATAATTCAAAATCAATCTTAGGGGAAATCCTCATGACTGTCCAAGCCTACAACCCAAAAAATCCAGAGCAAGCGCCAGCATCAAAACCTGATTTGGTGCAAATCCAAGAGCCTGCTACCATCAAAGCCCATCCTGATGAATCTGCCCATGGAGATGGCTGCGGCTGCGGCGGTCATCACGGGCATGAACATCACCATCATGATGCTGAAGATGATGGCATCCGCGTCATGCCAACTTCTGACGACCTAAAACGTCTGTCATCGGACACTGAGCTTATCGAGCGAGCACTGGCTGAAGAAAAATCTAATCACAGTAATCTCATCGCATCATCCAGACAGACCGTGCCTAGCATCTATGTTAATGGTGTGGAGATTAGCGAAAAAGCCATCGGCGAGGAAGTGCAATATCATCCAGCGAATAGCCAAGATGAGGCGCTATTTCTGTCAGCGCAGGCGCTCGTTATTCGTGAATTATTGCGTCAAGCGGTGCTTGAGGACGAAGAGCTTGCAGCGGAGTGGGAGGCAGATGATGAATTGGCAATCTCAAAGCTCATCGCCAAAAACGTCAAAGCCAACACACCTACCGAAGACAATTGCCGTCAATATTATGAATTTAATAAGTCGGAATTTAGCGCGCCACCTGTGATGAACATGCGCCACATTCTGTTGGCTTGCCCGCCAGAAGAGGGCGAAGAGCGCATCGAACTTAAAAAACGCGCTTATGAGATGATTGATGCCATCAAGTCAAGCGCTAATCCAGCGGCGGAATTCATCACATTGGCGATGCAACATTCTGCCTGTCCGTCTAAGACGGAAGGCGGTGAATTGGGCATCCTACAAAAAGGCGCAACCGTACCTGAATTTGAAAAAGCAGTATTCGCGTTACCAAAAGGGCTTGCCCCAAGTCCTATCGAGACGCGTTATGGGGTGCACGTTGTTGAGGTGCTGAGTCGTGTGGATGGCAAAGAGCTGTCATTCGATGAGGCGCTACCAATGATTCGCAACCGCTTGGCGCAAGAAGCATTCCATCATGGGCTGATTGATTATCTATATACTCTAAAGCAAAATGCTGACATCATAGGCATTGAGATTGATGTTAATCAAGAAAACGTGTATCGTGGCTAATTATTCAGTAATCAATCCAATATGCCATTAATCAAATCTGGGGAGTCGTATGTCCTTAATACCCGTCAAAGACCTAAAGCAAGCCATCAGCCTACGTGCGCACGATCACGTGCAGGCGCACCCACGCCCTGTGCTTACCTGCCAGCTTGATGATGCGCTAGGACGTATTCTGGCTGAACAGGTAGTCGCTGATTTTGATGTGCCTAGACAGAATTTATCTGCGATGGATGGCTTTGCGCTTGGTGTGGGTTCGGATTTATCAGATCAGACTGCCTTTGAGGTGATTGGTGAGTCGTGCGCAGGTTCGCCATTCACAGGGCGGATTCTGCCCAATCAAGCGGTGCGAATCTTCACAGGGGCGGTCGTCCCTAGTGATGCTGATACCGTGGTGATGCAGGAGAATACCGATTATCAGTCAATTGCGGATTTCCCTTATGCTGTGACATTAACACAGGCGGCGACGGCAGGGTCAAACATCAGACGACAAGGCGAGGAGATCACTAAGGGTGAGGCTGTGCTCGATGTTGGTAAAAGGCTTAACCCTGCAGACATCAGCTTGCTGGCCAGTCTTGGCGTGGCAAGTGTCTTAGTGTGCCAGCCGCTGATCGTAGGCGTGCTTGCGACAGGAGATGAGCTGATCGCCGTGGGTGAGAGCCTACCAAGCCTTGCCAATATTTATAATTCGAACACCCCAACCATTAAGGCACTACTTGCTCGTCTGCCGGTGCAGATGCGTGACTATGGTATTATTCCTGATGACCTAGATCAGATCAAGGCAGTGGTACAGCGCGCCATCGATGAATGTGATGTCATCATATCAAGTGCGGGCGTGTCGGTGGGGGATTATGATTATCTTAACGAAGTTGTCGGTCAGCTCGGTCAGATTCATCATTATAAGGTGAACATGAAGCCAGGTAAGCCGTTCGTATTCGGTGAGTTTCATCGAGCGGATAAGCCGGTGCTATATTTTGGTCTGCCAGGCAATCCATTATCCACCATAGTTGGGGTGCTGCAGTTCGTGCGTCCTGCACTTTGGCAGCTGTCAGGTTGCGCCAGTCATGATCTGCCGTACGCCTCGGCAATGCCTGCCGTCTGCCAGACAGACATCACCAAAAAAGGCACGCGCCAAGAGTTCTTAAGAGCGGTATTTGGTTTTGATGATGGTCGATTGAGCGTCAAGCCATTAGGCACTCAAGATTCCCATCGAGTCAAGCAGATGAGCCATGCCAATTGCTTGCTTGTGCTACCAAGTGACTGCGCAGGCATAAAGGCGGGCGATACAGTGATGATTGAGCCTTTTGAATGGTGTTTTGGGTAAATTATACCCAACAAAAAGCCGCACGATTTTTATTGTGCGGCGTTTTTTGTTGCAATTGATGTCAATCGCAGCGGTCATTGATGGTTGATGATTTACAGTCCTCCATGAATGTGATAAGGTAAAGCTCTTAAGATATTAACAACTCATGATGGAAGAGCTATGAACAACCCCTTTAAGACTTACCTTTTTGTCCCTGCCACGCGTTTGGATCGAGCTTCCAAGGCGCTAGATGGCGATGCTGATCATGTCATTATCGACCTGGAGGATGCGGTAGAGACTTGGAATAAGGATGTGGTGAGATCATCACTAAAGGAATTTGATAAAACCATCAGTCAGCCATACTGGCTACGCATCAATGCCGCCCATACCGCCGACTATGCGCATGATGTTGCTATGATTCAGACGCTCGATCATGTGGCAGGCGTGCTACTACCAAAGGCGGAATCTGCTCTGTCAATCACAGCTCTACATCAAGCGACCAATTTACCCATCATCGGGGTCATCGAGACAGCCAAAGGCGTCCTGAACATCGACAGCATGGCTACCGCCACTGGATTAATGGCGATGACTTATGGCTGTCTGGATTTGGCAAAATCACTGGCTATGACACTTGGCACACCGGCATCTAAGGCGGTATTGGATAGGATTCGCACTGATTTATTACTTCACTCTGCGGTGAATGAGCTTAATGCGCCGATTGAGACGATCTATGCAGATTTTAATGATGATGACGGCGTGGGTAAATTCGCCAAATTCGCCAAAGATTTTGGTTTTGGTGGTCAGCTTGTCATCCATCCTAAGCAGATCGCGCCCATTCGATACGCCACCGCCCACGATGATGCGATGATTGACTTTGCCAAGGTGGTGCTAGATCATCACGAGGCGACAGGTGAAGCGGTGTTCTCCGTGCAGGGTAAGATGGTCGATCTGCCCGTCATCGAATGGGCGAGAGGAATTCTTGAGCGTTAATTATTACGCTTTATCTGTAGTGATGGCGATGGCGTGGTCAATACTTGGCAATCGATCGCGCACCATGAGCAGTCTGTCCACACCCAGGGCGATGCCACTACATGGTGGCATCTGATCACAGGCAGCGATGAGATGTTTGTCGATCGGCATGATGGGAAGGCTCAGTTGTTGGCGTTGTGCATTATCCGCGGTGAATCTGGCGAATAGCTCATCGCCATCAGCCAGCTCATCATAGGCATTGGCAATCTCAATGCCATCGATATACAATTCAAAACGCTTCGCCACCAAACACCCATCCGTGTCAAGTTCTGCCTTAGCAAGGGCGGCGGTCGCAAGCGGATAATCTACCACCAACGTCGGCATATCTTTACCCAAGTCCGGCTCAATCAGGTGGCTGAATAATAAATCCAGCCACCCCTGTCTGTCATCTGCCATGTCTAGATGAATGTCGTGGGCGATGGCGCATGCCTTAAAGGATTCGATCGAATCTCTGTGTGGATGAATGTCAAGAGGTGAGAAGCTATCAGCATAGCTTAGCTTCTTAAAGGCGATGGGCTTATCCATGACAATGCTAATCAGCTGTCTTAATTCTTCAGTCAAATCATCCAAGCTAAAATGCGGACGATACCATTCTAACATGGTAAATTCGATGTTGTGCTTCGTCCCGCGCTCATTATCCCGAAAGACTTGGCATATTTGATACATCGGCACTTGCCAAGCTGCGAGCAGTCTTTTCATCGCAAACTCAGGCGAGGTGTGCAGGTAGCCTGTGGCGAGTTTGCCAGATTGATGAAAATGCACTGCTACCGATTCTATAAAAGTATCAGTATTACCGGCATGGGATAATATCGGCGTGGTCACTTCCATCACGCCTTTATCAGCGAAGAACTGACGAATGGCGAAGAGCATGGCGGCGCGACTTTGGGCTTGGGCGAGGGTTTGGGTGGGTTTGTAGCTCATGTTATGTGCTGCTAAGATAGCCATTCATGGCGCAGGTTGTAGGTTTTTCTAAGGTGGTCAAAATCAGCAGGGTGCACGCCATTATTGGCAACTCTACGCAGATCATGATCATCTTTGGTAATATCATAATAGTTTTTCAAGATCTGTTCGGGGTGACTTCGAACACCCGCCAAAAAATCCGACCATTTATAAGGATTGTCAGGCAATAGCGGTTCAATGTGTTGAATAACTGGCAGGTTAAATGTTTGACAGAACGCCTGATAAATCATGTCCGTGCCACGAAGCTTACCTTCTAAAGTATACCCTGCGATGTGCGGTGTGGCGATGTCAAGATGATCTAATAGCACTTGATCAATGTGAGGCTCATGGGGAAATACATCCAGAACTACTTGCAGTTTCTTGGTACGAATGCTGTTTAGTAGACCATCTTGATTGATGATCTCACCGCGCGCGGTGTTGATGAGTAGGGCGTTGTTTTTTAGTTTGGATGGGTTGTCAGCACTTAGCATCTCATAAGTAGGGTGCTCGCCGGCGTGTGTCAGCGGCGTATGAATACTAACGACATCGCTACTGCTAAGCACATCATCAAGGCTGCTGTTGTTTATGGCGGAAGCCGCCAAAAATGGATCATGACCCAGCACTTGCCAATTTAGCTCATGAGCATAATGCGCCAACGTTGAACCGATATTGCCAAGACCGATGACGCCAAGTGTGATCGGTTGGTGAGCACTGTCTGGACGAAGTGTGAGAATGGCAGTGATGACATACTGCGCGACCGAATGCTTGCTACACCCTTTAGCGTTGGCAAAGCTAATGCCATGTTCTGCCAGATAGCCGGTATCTACATGATCTGTGCCGATGGTCGCTGAGCCAATGAAGCGCACATCACCAAAATCCTGAATACTGCCTTGATGAATCGGCGTGACAGAGCGGATGAATAGAGCGTGCGGACGATGAGCATCAATGGCGGCTTGATTGATGTCGCGGCCTTTTAGCTTGATGACATTGATGTCATGGTGTGACAGATAATCATCGATATTGGCGATATTTTCATCGGCTAAGATGGTGATGGCATGAGTCATGATTAATCGTCCAACTTGTCTTCGTTTAAAATTGGCTTGGGCGTCGTGTCGGTCAATAAGCCTTCACCATCGGCCACGGCAAAGTGACCATCTTTGGCGGCGAAGATTTCATTCTTGTGCTGACTGATCCATTCGCGCCACACCGCAAGTCCAATCGCCAGTAAGACAGGACCGATGAACAGACCGACAAATCCAAATGCGGTCAGACCACCAAGCACACCGATAAAGATGATAATAAATGGAATCTTGGTCGCGCCGCTGATGACGATGGGGCGAATCAGATTATCCACCCAGCTGATGACCAAGATGCCCCACAGACCAAGACCGATGCCTTCGGTGGTATGACCTTGGGACAGTAGCCATAGTGCCACAGCCCCCCACGCAAAAGGCGTACCAAAAGGAATCAGCGCCACCACAAAAGTAACCAAAGTCAGCAGAATCGGGTTCGGCGCACCTGCCACGACATAGCCAAGACCTGCCAATAGCGCCTGAGCCAGAGCAGTCAGACCGATGCCATAGATGACGGCTTGCGTGGTTGCGCCGACAGAGTTGATGTAATCATCGATGCGATCGCCGATGATATTACGTAGTGCTTGACGAATTTGGCGCATGAGGCTGGTGCCATCACGATAAAAGAAAAACAGCGTCATAAGTGCCATGCCCAGTTTGGCAAGGTTCTTAAGAACGGCATCAAACGCAATTTTGCCATAATATAGATGCGACTGAACCCAGTTACGCACCGCTGCCATAGAGGCCTCAGGGTCTTTGTTGATTTCCCACAGGAGGTTTTTGACCTGCTGACCGATCACGGGCAGATCTTTGATGCTGTCAGGTAGATCAACATAGCCTGCCTGCAGTCGGTGAATCGCCATGCTGTAGAAATTGATGACTTCTTGTTGTAAGAAAAACACACCCACCACCAAAGGCACGCCGATCATCAAAGACACACAGGCGGTCATGATCAGTGCGCTGATGGTTGGGCTAAGATGGACTTTTTGATGAAAAAAACGATACAAAGGAAAGGTGATGTACGCCAAAATTGCCGCCCAAATCGCAGGCGAAATAAAAAAATGCACCACCTGAAAACACAGAATGATCAAAATGGTAAGCAAAGTGAGCGCAAGCAAGCGTTGGATGACGAGTTCTTTTGTCCAAGTTTCTAACATGGCGGTTGTGAGCGTCCTGTTCGTATTTTTATTTTAAAGTGCCAAAAAAGCATGTGATTTTTAAGGTGAAAATTTTGCCCTTTATTATGCCTTAATTTTTTAAAAATAGCTTGTCACAGATGCAGGAATTTGCAAATATTTTTACAATTTTTGTTGCATGATTGATACGGGCGGTCTTTGGCTTTAGGTTGGGTTTTTGGCTTTGACAAGGCGATTAAGCCCATTGGCAAAGGCGATTTTGTCTTTGTCACTGTACGGCTTTTGTCCGCCCATCTGCTTAGGGTCCAGCACGTTCGTGCCACGAAGCGACTCCATAAAATCCCGAGCGTTTAATTTGGGCTTGATGTTATTTAGGGTAAATTCCTCGCCTCGTGAAGTCAGAACTCTAGCGCCTTTTTCTAGTACATCATTGGCAAGAGGAATGTCAGATGTGATGACTAGATCGCCTGCTTGAGTGTTATCGACGATGTAATTGTCCGCCACATCAAAGCCTTGAGATACGACCACCATTTTTAGGTGTGGGGATGGCGGTAATTTTATAAAGCTATTCGCCACGAAGATCGCCATCACTCCGGTGCGGTTGGCGGTCTTAATGATGAGCTCTTTGGCGATGGCGGGAATGGCGTCGGCGTCTATGTAGATATTCATAAGATAAAAAAAGGGCAGTAGCATGCCCTTGGTGGTGTTATTTTAATAATTGCTCAACTTTTAGAACGGTCTCATTAAGTTCATCACACATTACCGTGATGTGCCCAATCTTACGACCGTCTCGCTCATCTTTGTGATAATGATGAAAATGCACGCCATCAATCGCCAGTACGTCTTGTAGGTTTGGGTATTTGCCGATGACATTGAGCATGACGGATGGCTTGACGATGTCCGTGCTACCCAATGGTAGACCCGCCACCGCGCGCATGTGGTTTTCAAACTGGCTGCACACCGCGCCTTCAATCGACCAATGCCCAGAATTATGCACGCGCGGGGCGATCTCGTTGGCGATCAGTCCTGAGTCTGTCACGAATAATTCTAAAGTCATGACGCCAACGTAATTTAGATGCTCGAGCAGTTTTTTGATGCTGTTTTGGGCTTGTGCATTGAGGTGCTCGGCGTTTGGTGCAGGGGCGGCAGTCTTGGCGAGGATGCCGTTGTGATGAGTGTTCTCAACCAGTGGGTAATAGCGGATGTCACCATCTTGGGCGCGAACGGCGATTAACGACACTTCGCGGCTAAAATTAATAAAGCCTTCAGCGATTAACGGTGCGCTCTTGGTGGCATCACCAAGCTCTGCCCAGGCTGTCTTAATGTCATCTTGAGTGCGAATGACGAATTGCCCTTTACCGTCATAGCCGCCACGAGTGGTCTTTAGTACTAGCGGTAAGCCGAGTTTCTCGCAGGCGACATTCAGCTCATCTTGGGAATTGACTGCCAAAAATGGTACAGTAGCGATGCCAAGTTCATTGAATAAGTTTTTCTCGTTTAGGCGGTCTTGGGCGATGAATAATGCCTGTGATGGCGGGTATAGCTTGGCATGGGATTCGATGCTTTGCGCTGATGATAGAGGTGTATTCTCAAATTCTAGCGTGAATGTGTCACACGCATTGGCAAATTTATCATAATCAGCATTGGTCATGACTTCGCCTGCAAGTGTGGCAGGACAATTTGGCGCATCCTCCAAAAAGACACTACGAATACCAAGCGGACGCGCAGCATTGGCAAGCATAAGACCTAATTGACCACCGCCAAAGATGCCGATGGTGCGAACGGGAGCAAGTGTAGTCATGATGGGCTCTTTAATCAATAATAAAATGATAAAATTTGGCGGCTATTATCGCACATTTGACATAAATTTAGTGCAAATTTTATAAGAATTAACGCAGAAAATCGCCCAGTGAAGGGCGGTTTTGAGGTGGTTAGCCGATGATGCCAGGCGTTGGGTTATCAAGGATGCTTTGGGTTTGCTTTGTGCGAAATTCGCTGACTTTCTTGCCCAGAGCTTCATCATGAATGGCAAGCATCTGCACCGCCAACAGTCCTGCGTTATAAGCGCCAGCACCGCCAATCGCGAGTGTGCCGACCGATACGCCGCGCGGCATCTGTACGATTGACAGCAGGCTATCCCAGCCTGACAGGGTGGATGATTTGACAGGTACGCCTAATACGGGTAGATCGGTCTGTGATGCACACATGCCAGGCAGATGAGCGGCTCCGCCTGCCCCCGCGATGATGATGGATAAGCCGCGCTGTTTGGCAGATTTGGCGTAGTCGAATAGCTTATCTGGTGTGCGATGTGCAGAGACGACTTCGCACTCAAAAGGCACGCCAAATTGTGTTAATACATCCGCAGCTTCGACCATGGTTGCCCAGTCAGATTGGCTGCCCATGATGATGCCGACTTTTGGCGCGCCCGCTGGTGAGATGGCGGCAGCAGGTTGGGCTTGGCTAGACATAATTTTCCTTAAAAAATAGAGTGAATAAACCCATTATTATAACAAAAAATCACCACAAAATCTGTCGCTAATAGCACAAACTTAGTGAATTTTATCCATAAAACTGCACAAAGTTCTCAGCAGATAGTCTCGGATTGTCTGTGTCAAACTGATAGGTAGTCAGATAGCCGTCTTTGCCTGCAGAATAGTCTGTACAAATCACCTGATCCGACAGCGGCGCAGGGTCGCCTGTCAGCCAATAATGTCCGATGATGACAGGCTTATCAGTGCCAAGCGTAAAATCAATGGGGCAAACCAGATCGTTAGGCAGTGTTGATAGGTCGCAGTTGCTCGCGGCAGACAGCTTCACGACAGGCTGATTTAAATCATCTTTCCACCATTTGACGCGCACGTCTTGGCGTAGATGCCCCAGACCGTCTTTGATGAACACGCCATCGGGTAGGTGTGCTTGTACGCCTGTTAGGATTTTTAGGATGTTCTGATGGGTAATCTTAGGTAGATCTTTAAAATCATTTGGACTTAGGCGATTATCATGCAGATAAGGCATAAGGCTTGTCATCGCCTTAGCATCGGGGCAGGCGTGGATGATTAGGCAGCCATCTAGTTCTAACCACAGTGGCAATTCAAAGAATCGATTAAGCCAATGCTGGTGCAGCGCCGAGTCTTCGCCAACCGCTTCCAAGAATACCTGATGTGTCTCATGCTGGCGTGGTGTGGGGTTGTAGATGCGCTTGCCTTGATCGTCCGTGGTGGCGTAACCGATGGCGTTATATTCATGATTGCCCATCATTCCCAGTGCTTGATGATTGTCAATCATGTCAAAGACAATACCCAGCGTCTCAAGTTGAGCGTCGCCACGATCGATAAAATCACCCACGAAGATGGCCTTATGATTTGGCGGTGCGATGTGGCTACTACCATCGTGTCGATAGCCCAATTTATCCAGTAATCCTAATAGCTTATCCACCTGCCCGTGGATGTCGCCGATGATGTCATAAATCATATTAAAATCTTGGGCTTAATAATGCTGAAACGAAATGCATCGCCAATTTGGGCTCGATCAGAATGGTGGCGATGACACCGAATGCTGCGCCATACAGATGCGCTGAATGATTGACATTGCCTGTGCCACGGCGATCTGCATAGATACTATAAGCTGTATAAAGCACCGCAAAGACAATGGCGGGAATGGGCAAGATTCCAAAAAAATACAAAGTCTCCCACGGCGCAAATAAAATAAAGCTAAACAACACAGCCGAGACAGCGCCTGATGCGCCAAGCCCCAGATAGCGTGAGTTATTTTTATTTTTTAGGTAGGTTGGGATGATGGCAGCGACGATGGCAAGCACATAAAAACCCACAAAACCCAATGAGCCAAATCGACTGATATAAAACTGCTCAATCACACGCCCAAAGAAATACAGTGTAAACATATTAAAAAGCAGATGCATGCCATCAGCATGAACAAAGCCATGCGTGACGAATCGATCATATTGCTTAAAGCGCGTAATGGAAATGGGATCAAAAATCAACCGCCCCATGAGTGTGCGATTTTGCCAAGCGATAAGGCTGATGATGACGGTGATGATGATTATGGTGGTGGTGTGATTCATGATGTCAAATAAAATATATACGAGCTAAGAATAATAAATTTGTCGCATGAGCAATTCGACTGCTCATCGATTGGCTAATAATTAAAAAGATTAAAACTTATC
>NZ_JAAELD010000150.1 GCF_024227015.1 Moraxella sp. | reverse complement strand
CGAATCCACAAATTGCGGTAAGAAAGCGAAAAAGAATAAAGCCGTCTTCGGGTTGAGTATGGCCACGAGCACGCCTTGGCGAAAAATGCGTCTCAGACTCTGACGCTGGAAAGTCTTTGATTGATGCGCGGTCTCGCGTGCAAAAAGTCGGCACATACCTAGATAAATGAGATAAACGGCGCCCATGTATTTGACTATGGAGAAAGCCAATGCTGACGAAACAAGTATGGCAGACAATCCCAAAGTAGCTGCTAATACATGCACGAAGTTTCCGACCTCGATACTGAGAACTGACACAAATCCTGCCAACCGGCCCTGATCCAAACTGCGCGCCACAATATAAAGCACGGCAGGACCAGGTGTGAGCAGAAGGATCAAAGCCGCCAACAAAAATATGGACAAGTTTGGTAAGCCGAACATAATGCCTTTTCCGATTAGTCTTGAATTCTACGTCAACACTTCCATCGCATGACAACGCCCAAAGTTGCTAATCAGTCGCGCGTTTTTTTTGCTTCGGCTGAAT
>NZ_JAAELD010000149.1 GCF_024227015.1 Moraxella sp. | reverse complement strand
TGTCAAACTGTCTGGCTCAGTCTCGGGTGCTTGCCTTTGGCAATGATGCCTTGCCAGACTTGGCAAGCAGTCCCAACCACCGCTATCGGGGCAATCAGCCGTCCACCACCATTTTGCTAGATGCTCTCACGCCAGAAAGCCTTGGCTCGCTTATCGCCTTATACGAACACAAAGTCTATGTGGCGTCCGTGCTTTGGGGGATCAACCCCTTTGACCAATGGGGTGTTGAAATGGGAAAAATCATGGCAAACAGCGTGTTTGATGTGCTAAATGGGCAAGGCGTGGGCGACTTTGACAGCTCCACCAATTTTTTATTAAACATCATCAAGGATAGCCATGCACACGACTAACCAACAGCCCTGCACCCTTGTCGGACATAGCATAGACTGCCTAACGACTGCCGTTGTCTTGGCAAGTCTTGGCAAGCGTGTAGTGATTTATGGCAATGACTTGGACGACATCGCTCGCCAGTACGCCTTTGAGCATGAGCTTGTCGCTTTGTACGAGATGTACAAGAGCCGTGAAGTCATTACCGTTGCGGGTTTTGATGACTTTGTACCGAGCAGTTCTGAGCTTTGTTGGCTATTTGTGAGCGATGTGTGCTTTGATGATGTGGACGTATCCGTTTGGATAACTGCCTTTAATAAAGCCAATGACACAAGCCCTGTTATCCTAAGTGGCAATTTGCCCTTGGGGGATTTTGATGTCTTGGCAAAGGGGCTAAAACGTGCCTTGGTGTATTATGTGCCGTTTGTGTTTTTGGTGGACGGACAAGCCTTTACGTCCATGCTAAATCCGCACCTACTGCTCATCGGACAAAAGACCGACCATCCATTATCCGCCCTCATGCCTGTGATAAATGGGGCAAAATCGGTGCAAACGACCGACATCGCCACCGCAGAGTTCGCTCGTGCGTCTGTCATGGCAATGCTTGCCACTCGGGTGAGTCTCATGAATGAGTTATCACGGCTTGCCGACCGTCAAGGCGTGGACATTACCACAATCAGTCATATCATGGGGCAAGACGGACGGCTGGGGGCGAGCTATCTTACCGCAGGGTTGGGCTTTGGCGGGCGGACATTGCCAAATGAGATGATGACCTTGCAGGCGAGCTTTGATAATAAAAACGTCAAAAATCCCATTTTGTCTGCCGTGTCGGAGTTAAATGACGACCAAAAAGAGTTGCTATTTCGCAAATTTTGGCGGTATTTTGACGGCTTTATTGACGATAAGACGGTGCTGATTGTGGGCGGTAGTTACAAATCAGGCTCAGGACGTACCGACAATTCCGCCATTCATCGGCTACTGCCCCTATTATGGTCGTATGGCATTACTACCTATGTGGCAGGGGGTGTGGCGGATGATGAGCTTATTAGGCTTTATGACGATGAGACGCTGTTTAAACCAAGTGGTATTGATGTGGATGTGGGGGCGGTATTTATCCTAAATCGCATTGACGGCTTTGATGTGAATCGCCTTGCTATCGGTGCGCCTGTATTTGATGCCAATGTGCTAAGTTGTGATGAGATTGGCAGGTTAAAGGGTGGGTATTTTGGTGTGGGGCGGAAAAATCACTAAGCCCATTTTTAAGAGAGTACGAGATGAAAAAAATCCTAGTAACAGGCGGAGCGGGCTATATCGGTTCGCACACCTTGATTGAACTGATTAAGGCGGGCTATACGCCTGTGGTGTATGACAATTTGTCCAATTCTAGCCCTGTGGCGATTGAGCGTGTACAGAAAATTGTCGGTACAGAGATAGCATTTATCAAAGGCGATGTGCTAGATAAGGATCATTTGGAGCGGGTATTTGATGAACATGACTTTTTTGGTGTGATTCATTTTGCAGGTCTAAAAGCGGTGGGCGAGAGCGTGGCAAAACCGCTTAAATACTACCAAAACAACGTAACAGGCACGCTAAACCTACTAGAAGTCATGAAAGATAAAGACGTAACCAACTTTATCTTTTCATCATCGGCGACCGTCTATGGCGACCCAGAAACTTTACCAATTACCGAGACCGCCAAACGCTCATGCACCAATCCTTATGGGCAGTCCAAGCTCACGGTGGAGTATATCCTAGAAGATTTGGCAAAATCCGCCAAGGACAGCCAAGTGTGGAATATCATCTCCCTACGTTACTTTAACCCCATTGGGGCGGACGTATCAGGGACAATCGGCGAAGACCCAAGCGACATTCCCAACAATCTTATGCCTTATATCAGCCAAGTGGCGGTGGGTAAATTAGAAAAATTATCCGTGTTTGGCAATGATTATGATACTGTTGATGGTACAGGGGTGCGTGATTATATTCATGTGGTGGATTTGGCAAAAGGTCATGTGTCAGCACTGGATTATATCGCCAAATGTGGGACGGCTTTTGGCTTTGAGCCGATTAACCTAGGCACAGGCAACGGCACAAGCGTACTACAACTGGTTAATGCCTTTATCCACACCACAGGGCAAAACGTGCCGTACGTCATCGCCTCAAGACGAGCAGGGGACATTGCCACTTGCTATGCCAGTAGTGATAAAGCCAAAAATTTGCTTGGCTGGACGGCAGAATACGACATCGAGCGTATGTGCGTGGATACATGGCGTTGGCAAAGTCAAAATCCCAGAGGGTATCATGCCTAGATAAAAACCGCTCCAATTGGAGCGGTTTTTTATGCTGGATTATTGGCTATGCTGTTCTGCTTGTTCGATGCGCTTATTGGTATCGGGATGGGTGGATAATATCGACCAATGCCCATGACCTTCGCCGTGCTCCT
>NZ_JAAELD010000148.1 GCF_024227015.1 Moraxella sp. | reverse complement strand
ATATCTCATTGCTAATCATATAAGGAATCACACATGACACATCAGATGCGTCCGACGGTGCTTTGTTTCTCGGGACTTGATCCTTCTGGTGGTGCAGGATTGCAAGCTGACATTGAATCTATCGGTGCGGCAGGTGCGCACGCTGCCGTGGCCTGCACCGCCATCACCGTTCAAAGCTCACAAGCGGTGTTTGGATTTGAGCCGACATCCAGCGAATTATTAACCGCGCAGGCATCTGCGGTACTAGAAGACCTACCTGTTGCCGCCATCAAATCAGGCATGCTGGGCACAGTAGACAACATCAAGGCGCTCGCCAATCTGTTCGCCACAGGCAAGATCGCAGCTGGTACGCCATTTGTCCTTGACCCCGTGCTGGTCGCCAACGCTGGTGGCAGTCTTGGCGATAAAGAGACTCTGGTAGCAGCGTTTGAGCAGCTTTTGCCTTATGCCACACTCATCACGCCCAATACGCATGAGCTGCGCGCCTTAGCTGGGCTGGATGATCTACACGACTGCGCCAAAAGACTCAACGAAAAAGGCGTGAAGGCAGTCCTTGTCAAGACGTCGCATGACTTTGAAAGCGGAGACATCGAACAGTTTCTATATGTCGATGGCGCAATCGCTCACACCAGCATCATTACCCGCCTTGAGGGTGAATTTCACGGCTCTGGCTGCTCACTCGCCAGCCACATCGCAGGCCGTCTGGCCATGGGCGACACGCTCATCGATGCTGTTACTAATGCCGACGCATGGATCATTAAGACGTTGCAACACGCTGATGTTCCACACCCGAATAACCCAAAGGCTCAGCTTATCCCCAATCGGTTCATTTAAGCCATTAAATAAAAAAGCGCATGGTTATCGCCATGCGCTTTTTGTGTGAATGATAAATTATAATTTCATTAGAATGTTTGCACCAATGATGGCGATAAATTTCTCGGCAAGCAGCAAGGAAAATAATGCCAAGATGGGCGATAAATCAAGCATGCCAAGATTTGGCATAATCCGACGAAATGGCGCAATGATTGGCTCAGACAGCTGCATGACCAATAACACCGCAGGATGTGACACATTGAACAACATGATAGCCCAACTGGCCACAACCGACCCAAGGATAATGTAGCGAAGCATCGCCATGAACTGAATGATCGCCTTTAAAGTACCTGCAAAGAACAACGTCAGTGCATCGATCGACTCTTGCAAGATAAAAGCGTTGGCTGCCGTATTGATCCAGTACAACAGCAGCATAAGCACGACGGCTGCCACACTGATACGTCCTGCGCCGAAATTCGGGAAGATGCGTGAGAACACATCAACCACACCGGTCATTCGCTTGGTCGCTTTCATATATGGACTGCTTGAATCTACTTCTGCTAACTGCATCATAAAACGCACAAATAGCACAATCAGCGCAAAGTTAATCACCATGTTGGTGAGAATAAAAATAGGATTATTCATAAAAATAAAGCATCATCAATCAGTTGGATTTACTTAACATCTCACCAAGTTCACGGCTGCGATTAACGCACGCTGCCATGCCTTCTTGGATGGTCTGCCCCATGTTTTGCTCATTAAAGACAGCCAATGCGGCAGCGGTTGTACCGCCTTTTGAGGTGATTTGTTCGCGCAGAGTAGATGGATCACCTGTCTTGGCGAGCTCGCCTGCACCGATCATCGTCTGAATGGCAAGCGCCTTGGCATCATTTGCATCCAGACCCATCTTGGAGGCTTGAGCGATCATGTGCTCAAGCATGTAGAAAAAATAAGCCGGCGCAGAGCCTGCCACTGCCGTCACCGCATGCATGAGCTCTTCATCATCCACCCAAGTCGTGATTCCAGAAGCGCGCATGATGGCATCCGCCAATTCTTTATCTTTGGCGCTCACATCTGTCGCATATAACCCTGTCGCCCCAAGACCGATCGCTAGTGGCAAATTTGGCATACTGCGCACGATACGCTGATAGCCACCAAGTATGTCGCTAAGCGTTCGTACAGACAGCCCTGCCGCCACCGACAGAACCAATTGATCAGATAAATGTGGCACCACATCCTGACAGACCTCAGCCATCACCTGTGGCTTGATCGACAGCACAACCACGTCAGCACGACTGATGATCTCGTCCGCCTGCGCTGGAGATACTGCCGTTACGCCTTTGGCGGTAAAAGCATCGCACTTGGGCGGGTTGCGATCGGACACACAAATCTCAAAATTAACACTGGTTTCTTTTTTTAGTTTTAATAAGCCATCAACAATCGCCGATGTCATGTTACCACCGCCAATAAAGCTGATGGTCTTTCCTGACAAAATACTCATAATTCCCCTTTATATTTTAACAATCATAAAATAAACGCATTGTACACCATGCGCGCACATCACGCAAAGTGTGCGCCGATATTTTCTATATCAGCATCAGCACCATCAAGCCGCCAAGCCCGCCCCAGTGTGATCAGTAGGGCTGGTCGATCATCAGACTTAATGATCCATAGGTTTGAGCGAAGCCATGTTGGGATGCCGAGCTTCTGCACCAGTTTTTTGCCATGCAGCCGCTTGTGATTGATATTAACTTTGGTCTGTCTAAGTACGCGCTCAGCACTGATATTCTTAATCTGATGCGGCATCTGCCAAACAATAGACAGTCTCTCATGGCTCTTTAGGATGATTTTATCATCATGATAAATCACATTTGGATAGTTCTGCACCATTAGGCACGCCCATGCAGCTTCTTGATAGCGATACAGTTTAGATTGATAACGACAGATGACATAATTTAACCTGCTCTGCCACAGAAGCTGCGTCTGATGATCGCCATCGGTGCGATGCGCCAAACAAAGAACATCATCCACCAATCTCTTGGGTGGCGGCATAGGTTCGGATAACCCTAGCCATCGGTGGATAAGCGTTGACTGCACAGCTGATGAGAGCGCTAAGAGCTTATTAATATCCAGCATTTCATAATACCCAGATTGCGCTAGGCGATCTGTCGCGTCCGCCAATTTCTCATCGATCAGCTCATCAATGATGTCGCTCGCCTGCGCCAGTAACAGTCCTGTGCGAGCGATGTTTTGTACAGCTTTTGGGTTTAGCTGACAGAGTCTAGGCAGGATGTGATTGCGAAGTTTGCCACGCGCATGCTCATCATCAACATTGGTTGGATCATCCACATAAGGCAGATGATATTCATCAGCAAAGCGACTGATCTCATCACGCGACACACCCAACAGCGGTCGCCACAGCTGAATGCGCTTATCGCCCATCTGTTGCCACTCTCGCATCGCAGCCAGTCCTGATACCCCTGAGCCATTCGCCAGTCGCATGAGCATGGTTTCGGCTTGATCATGCTGATGATGCCCAAGCATCAATACATCGCCTTCGTTCATGACTGATATTAGGGCAGCATAGCGCGCTTCTCTGGCGTGAGTTTCGCTATTTTTGGGTAATTTGATGGGCAGAATCCGACAATCAAAGCCAAACTGATCCGCCCACGCCGCCACATCTCTCGCCCAATCATTATTAGCCTCTTGCCAACCGTGATGAACATGCAGCAATATTGGAAGCTGCTCAATTTTACCCGCCTGATGCAGCAGATAACAGCCATACGCTAACGACAAAGAATCACGACCACCACTACACGCCAGATACAGCGTGCGATTGGCAAGCTTCTGTGCATGATGATTAAAGGCTTGGGTTAGCGTGTTCAGCATGGTTATTAGGTAATAAAAAAGCCAGAATGTGTATTCTAGCTTTTTTGGTGGAATTTTAACAGTATTGCTTATAGCGATACGGTCGAATTAAACGCCATCAGACGCTGATAACGCTGTTCTAGAAGCTCATCGATAGGCAACTGATTGAGTTCATTCAACTGACGAGTTAGCAGCTGCTTGAGCGACTTCATCACAAGCTCAGAATCTTCATGCGCGCCCGCACCTTCTTCGATCACTTCATCAATCAAGCCCAGCTGATGCAGGTTATTGGCATTTAATTTTAATGCTTCTGAAGCATCAGGAGCCTTTTCGGCGGTCTTCCACAGGATAGATGCGCACCCTTCTGGCGAGATGACAGAATAGATGCTGTTTTCAAGCATATTAACCTTATCAGCCACACCGATGGCAAGCGCACCACCCGAGCCACCTTCACCAATCACTGTCGCAATGACTGGTATCTTTAAGCTGCTAAATACAGCGATAGACTTAGCGATAGCCTCAGCTTGACCGCGCTCTTCTGCGCCCACGCCAGGATAGGCACCTTGAGTATCAATAAAGGTAAATACAGGCAAGCCAAAACGCTCAGCAAGCTGCACCAAACGGATGATTTTACGATAACCTTCTGGGTTCGCCATGCCGAAGTTGTGGGCAATACGCTCTCTGGTTGAACGCCCACGATGCTGACCCACCACAAGCACAGGCTCACCATTAAAACGCGCCAAACCGCCCAAAATCGCTCGATCATCGGCAAAAGCACGATCGCCATGCAATTCATCAAATTCCGTGAATAATGCTGACACGTAATCCAAAAATAATGGACGCTTCGCGTGACGAGCAAGCTGAACGCTTTCCCAAACTGTACTCATGTTATTATCCTAATGAACAAATGTAAACTTAGTTAGTTTAACATATTTTTTGATTTTGCTAAATATTTTTAACCAAAAAATATTTATGACAATGCCAGCCAAGAAATCCAACCAATTACTTAAAATTAAGCATCCAGCACAGACAAGTTAACGCCCCACTTGGAAAACTGAGCCACATCAGAGTTCAGCTGCGAGCGGATCAGCTCATCATGCAGACCATCACCCACCGAGACTTGCCAACGATCAGCTTCTGTTACTTCCAGATGGATGGGCGCAGCCTTGGTGGTACGGCTTTGATTGGCCTGTACGGCCAGGCGTAAAATTAAGCACAGATACACCAGCTTTCGCCCACCCAAATTCTCGGCAATATCCAGCGCGTCCGACTTTAGTTTGCGGCGGTGGTTACGAGCGATCTGCGCCATCATCGCCTGACCGACCTGCGAGAATCCCGCAATGTCCGAGAACTCAAGCAAATAAGCGCTGTGTTTTTGGTAATGACTGTGCCCAACCGCAAGACCAATCTCATGCAGATTCGCCGCACGGCGCAGCAAGTCGCGATCTTCGTCGCTAAATCCTAGGCTGTCTTTGACCGCATCGAATAGTCGGGCACATGTGGTCGTCACCCGACCAGCTTGCTTAATGTCCACAGAATAACGTTCTGCCATCGCCATCACACTGCGGTCGCGAACATCTTCATTACTGATGCGGCCCAGCATGTCATACATTACGCCCTCGCGCAGCGCACCATCTGAATAGCCAAGCTGATCAATGCCAAAGGTCTGCATGATGGCAAACAGCTCGGCAACGCCTGCAGGGAATACCGCCTGGCGATGCGCCTTCACACCCTCAAAGTCAATCTTATCAATGGCGCCTAGCTTAATCAGATGGCGTTTTAGTTTCTCCATGCCTTTTAGGGTGATGAACTCATCTACCAATCCCAGCTCTTGAAGCACGAGCAAGGCCGCTTTGGCGGTGCCGCTTGAGGCGATGGCATTATCCCAGCCTACTTTTTTGTAGCGTTTTTCGATGGAGAGCAGCTCGGTCTTGGTGACTCTCATGGCTTGATCAAAGGCATCTTCGGTAATCTTGCCATCAAAAAAGAACTTCTTGGTAAATGCCACACAGCCCATCTGCAAGCTCTCCATCTCGAGCGGCTCAAAGCCTTGACCGATGATAAATTCAGTTGAGCCGCCACCGATGTCAATCACCAAGCGCTTATCCGTACTGGCGTTAGAATGCGACACACCCAGATAAATCAGACGCGCCTCCTCACGACCCGAGATGATCTCGATGGGTTTAGGTAATAGCTGATTGGCGCGCTTAATGAATTCTTGCGCATTGACCGCCTTACGCAGCGCATTGGTCGCGACCACTCGCAGCAAATTAGGATTGACCTCGGTCAAATGCTGGGCAAAGCGGTGCAAGCAGTCCAATCCGCGCTGCATCGCTTCTTCTGACAGGACATTATTCTCATCCAAGCCTGCTGCCAGCTGAACCTTCTCAGAGATGGAAGCAACTTTTCGCACTTCGCCATGATCTAAGCGCGCGATCGCCAAATGAAAACTGTTCGAGCCCAAGTCAATCGAGCCAATCAACTCATCGCGTGACAATCCTGTCTCGTGGATGGACTTGGCGATTTGTTCGTGACGGGCGGTGGTATCGACCTGAACTGTTTTCATAAGAATTCCTAACTTTTTTAAATAAAATCGTCTTGTGTCTGCGTAAATTTGCCAAATAAAAAGGCGCTAGCAAATAGAACTTTAATGTACGGTAAATTTGATCAACTGACAAGATATTTTTGCAAATCAGCTCAAAAATTAATCAATGCTTAAGATTTTTTATGCGTTATTAAAAATTCGCATTCTTTTGGGAATAGATTTGCCATGTCGGACGGCACATCCGCTACGAACTGCTTGGTCGCATCGCTGTCACCTGCCAGATTCAGTTGCCATGCATGCAGGCATAAGCGTGGCGCGCTGGGCGCTGGTTGTCTTAGGTATTTATCATCGCCAAGCAATGCATGCCCGATGCTCGCCATGTGCACACGAATCTGATGCGTACGCCCCGTCAAAGGCGATGCGCGCACCAAGCTTACCGCCCGACCATCGATTTCAAAGCGTGCCAACACCTCGATCTTAGTTTGGCTTGGTTTGCCTTGTTTGTCGATTTTGACGCGGCGTTCACCACTTGGCAGTGTGTACTTCAATAAAGGCTGATCGATGATTTGCTTGTCCGACTTAACATGACCCACCACCAGACACAGATAGCTTTTTTGGATGGTTTTTTCTCGAAATTGCTCTTGCAAGTCTTTTAGGGTGCTGCGTTTTTTTGCAATGAGCAGCAAGCCCGACGTGTCTTTATCGATGCGATGGATCAGCTCTAGGTATTTTTTGCACGTTGCCACGCGCATGGCTTCAATCACCCCGAAGCTCTCGCCGCTGCCGCCATGCACCGCCAGCCCATGTGGCTTATTTAGTACGATCAGCCCTTCGTTCTCGAACACCACTCTGCCAAGTAGCCCTCTGGCAAAATCATCAGACACCACAGGCTCATCACGCACCGACAGGCGCACGGGGGCGATGCGTACTACATCGCCGGTATTGACGCGATCATGCGGTTTGCAGCGTTTTTTGTTGATGCGGATCTCATCGTCTCTGATGAGCTTATATAGGTGTGAGCGCGGCAAACCCTTTAGGCGCGCCAGCAGGAAGTTATCAATACGCTGACCGTCTTGGTTCGGCGTGACCGTGATGTAATTGACGCGACTAAAATCATCAATGACATCATCAGCGCTCAGCGACTTCGGCGTGCGCTTGGCGTCCGTTTTTTTTATTATCGGTTTTTGGGCGGGATTTTTGATGGGATTTGCTGATTTTTTGGGGGGATTTTGGGTTTTTTTCATGATTTTATTAAAAATGGCTAATTTTTTTGTAGGAAAATTGATAAATATTTGGTATAGTTTATCACGTTGCACACAAAAAGGCGAAATTCTTACAACCGCCCTTTGTAAATCCCTAAACCTTTATAAAATATCGGTCACTGATGCCTGATTTTATAACTGCCAAAGCAGCAAAAAACGGTCTGACACACCGACTTAGGTTTATATTTAGCAGCCCCTCAATACATTTTTTGGCACATGCCACGCAACATCCGTTTGAGATGAAAAAAAGGTTATCGACAGTCGCAGTTCATTTGAATCTAGGATTCCATGCGGCTATATTGTTAAGTTTTTATAAATTGTTTTGAGATGTTAAGCGAATTTTTGGCTCAGTTGGCACAAGACAAACACTGCCTCTGACAAGACAATCCCCAATCATCGCTAACACACATACAAGACAACTCATTGGTGCAAGCAATGAATCGTTAAACATGAAAGCTTTTTATGGCTAGGTTCTGTTTAACCCAAAATTTTTTATATCGTGCTCATATATCTGAGCATTGAAATTTGGCTAGTTATTTGATAATCAAGGCATTCATCAATGCCAGCTATTAGCAAATATGACACAATAATCTTTATTAACATTGTTTAGATCATCTACATAATCTAAACTAAACACTCAAACGATGTTGCTTAAATCGGGAGCAATCCCATATTTTTTAAGGAACATCATGAAACGCATCCTAATCAACGCCACGCACAACGAAGAGATTCGAGTGGCGCTATGTAAAGACAATCACCTTTACGACTTTGACTTAGAAAATCGCACCCGCGAACAAAAGAAAGCCAACATCTATAAAGGTCACATCACTCGAGTTGAGCCATCGCTAGAAGCGGCTTTTGTCGAATATGGTTCAGCGCGTCAAGGCTTTTTGCCGCTGCGTGAAATCGCACCCGAATATCTACACGGCAACCTACGCGAAGACAACATCAAGCAGCTTCTCAAAGAAGGTGATGAGGTCATCGTCCAAGTCGAAAAAGAAGAGCGCGGCAACAAAGGTGCGGCACTATCAACTTACATCTCGCTCGCTGGTCGTTATTTGGTATTAATGCCAAATAACAGCAAAGCAGGCGGTATCAGCCGTCAAATCTCGGGCAAAGTCCGCGAAGAGATGAAGCAAATCATCGCAAGCCTATCCATCCCAAAAGGCATGAGTGTCATCGTGCGCACTGCAGGACTTGGCAAGGGCTTTGAAGACCTGCAAAACGATCTAAACCACTTACTGGACATCTGGACATCCATCCTAGACCAAAACAAAAAACGCCCAAGCCCTTGCTTGGTTCACCAAGAGGCAGGGGTCGTCACTCGTGCCGTGCGTGATTACTTGCGTGATGACATCAGCGAAGTATGGATCGACAGCGAAAACGCCTACAATGAGGCCGCCAATTTCATCGCCGCTGTGATGCCAGCCCAACTTGATAAGCTGCGCAAATACACCGAATACGAGCCGATGTTTGCACGCTTTGGCATCGAACGCCAAATCGAAACCGCCTATCAGCGCGAAGTTCGCCTGCCATCTGGCGGATCGATCGTCATCGATCAGACTGAAGCCTTGGTATCTATTGACATCAACTCATCAAAATCCACCAAAGGTTCTGACGTCTCTGAAACTGCCTATCACACCAACTTAGAAGCAGCGGACGAGATCGCACGCCAGCTTCGTCTAAGAGACATGGGCGGACTGATTGTCATCGACTTCATCGACATGGCTGATGCCCGCCATCAAAAAGACGTAGAAAAACGTCTGATCGAAGCCACGCGCCACGACCGTGCTCGTGTGCAATTCGCTGAGATCAGTAAATTTGGTCTGATGGAGATGAGTCGTCAGCGCCTACGCCCAAGCCTAGAAGAAGCCACCGGCTACATCTGCCCACGCTGTCATGGCAATGGCATGATTCGCGATTTGCGCTCTTTGGCATTGTCAATCATGCGTCAAATCGAACAAATCGCCCTAAAAGAACGCATGGGCGAGATTCAAGCAGAAGTTCCAACCGAAATCGCCGCTTTCCTATTGAACGAAAAACGCGAAAGCTTGGTATATCTAGAACAAGACTCTGGCACTCGCATCACTGTCTTGCCACATGCCCACCTAGAAAGCCCTAACTTTAGCCTACACTTCAACCCAGACGGCTTCGCACCATCTAGCTATGAGCGCATCGTAAATGCTGAAGAAGAAGAAATGGGCGATCGCGGCTATGATGTCAACTGGCAAACCCAAAACGAGCACGCAGAGCAAGACAACAATAGCCGCTGGCAAAAAGCAAGCTCAAGCGACAAGCAAGATAAACCTGCCGCTAAGCCTGCCACAGCAAAACAAGCTGCTCCTGAAGCCAAGCCTGAGCCACAAGTGGCCGCCTGGTTATCCAACCTATTCGCGCCAAAACCACAAGCGCAATTGGCAGGCAACCTAAATAACAATAACGCTGCCGCTGCCATCGAGTCAATCATCAATGCAGGCGGTGTTAGCCTTGGCGCAAGCGGCGTTGCCAACTTGGTCATCGCCAGCGAAGACAAAAAAGATGCGAATAAAGAGCATCGTCCAGCACGCGAAAGAAGCGAGCGCGAACCACGCGAAGAAGTTCAAGAGCGTCGCCAAAGAAACAGAAAGCCTGCTAAGAAAGACGCGCCTATCACCGAAGAAATCAAAAACGACAAAACGGACAAAAAGACCAAAAAAGAAGAGCCTACTTATCCAAAACGCGAAAGCGGTTCGCGTCGTGAGCCTCGCGGTGAAGTAGTGCGCGGTGAGACGCTAACTCCAAGCAACACCACCGATAAAGCGGACAAAAAAGACGAGCGCCCTGCCAAAAAAGCAGACAAAGAACGCACTCGCCCAAGCAATCCAAATGAAGTGGTGGTGAATGTCGCACCAATCTCTAAAGAAACCAAACAAAGCGAAACCATTCATTTGTCACTTGATGGCAGTAAGCCTCTTCCAACCAAGCAGCCGAAGAACCAGCCTACCAAGATCGAAGAAACAACGGCTGACACATCAGTAGAGACTAATATCGCTACCGATGCTGCCAAGCCTATCGCTGCCGATGATGTTATCGAAGCGGCAGAAGAAACCAAAGAGCAAATCGCCGAAACCCAAGTGACAGCCGAACAAGCCCACACTCAGGATAATGCGCCCAGCATTGACAATGCACGCCTGACCGAGCTTGCACGTCAGATGAATAAGGCTGTCAACGATCCGCGCGTGGTCATCGCTGCCAACAGCGCGCCAAGCGCAATCTTTGGTACAGCAGGCGATTTCATTACCAATGTGCTAGGTGATAGCAAGGGTGATAATTTCGTACAAAACTTCATCCAAGCCGTTGCCAAGTATCGCGCACCTGTGGCTGAGTTTAGTTTTGCCAATTATGGCTATGCGCCGCTGAACGACGCTTACCTTGCTGAATTTGACAAGCAGACCAGCGTCGCATCACGTATCAGCGCACCACAAGGTAAATCAGAAGCGCCAGCACCGCGAATCGCACGTCGCGCAGCCAATGATCCACGCGGTCAGCACCCTGACTTCAAAGACGAAGTAGATGAGCAGACGTCTGTCACCGATGACCAAGCATCATCTCAAAACAAAGCTTTGGATTTGGTTGATATCGCCATCGCTCAAGAGCAAGAAGCAGTGATTGAACAACCAGTCAATGCCAATCAAGAGGTTGATACATCTGCTGATGCCAATACTAGTGTCGAGGCGCAGGACATGACATCAAGCGATACGCCGCCTATTAATACTGACAATAGCGATGAGGTCGCTGAGCAAGACAAGGCATCACCAAAAGCAGATTCTGCCGAGAATGCCAAAGCTGAATCAGTCGATGACTCAGCATCAGCACATACGGAAGATGCAAAAGCTTCAAAGTCAGCAGACTCTGAAACTCTGCTTGAGCAAGTCAAGGAAAATGTGGAATCTGCCGTGCAGACCATCAGCAATAAGGTTGCAGAATTGCTAGAGACCGAAGATGAACCATTATCAGAAGCTGAAGCATCCAGCAAGAATGAGCCTGCCAAGAAGTCAAAAACCAGTGCAAACAGCTACAAAGACATGATCGAAAATGTCGCAGGTCAGTTATTGCCACAGGTAGGCATCCTAAACCTAGCGCGGCCGAAGCCTGCAAAAACTCGCATCAGAAAGACCACCACCAAAGGTGATAACAAACCAAAATCTGAAGTGCGTAAAGCAGGCTCAAAGGTAGCAGCCGCCAAGTCTGACAATGACCAAAAACCTGAGTAAGTCAAGCCCATAAAAAAGAGAGTGGATGCTCTCTTTTTTATACCTAACTCAAATTCATTGATTTGAATTAGATTGATAAGCTTGTATTTATAACAATCAATAAAAACCCAGCGCTAGGCTGGATTTTTATTGGCTCAATATCAGGCTTCTACCACAGGAATTTTACCGATTTTGGCTTGCCAGATTTTTGGGGCGGTGGCGTGTACAGATACGCCATTACTATCTACCGCCACCGTTACTGGCATGTCCTTGACTTCAAATTCATAAATCGCTTCCATGCCAAGCTCAGGGAAAGCAACCACTTTGGCGTTTTTGATGGCTTTTGACACCAAATACGCCGAACCGCCCACCGCCATGAGATAGACTGCTTTGTTATCAGCGATGGCTTCACAGGCAATTTTACCACGCTCAGATTTACCAATCATACCGATCAAGCCTGTTTGTTCTAGCATTTGACGGGTAAATTTGTCCATGCGAGTGGCAGTTGTCGGCCCTGCTGGCCCCACCACTTCATCACGTACAGGGTCGACAGGTCCAACGTAGTAGATGAGTTTGTTAGTGAAATCCACAGGCAAGGTTTCGCCATTATTTAGCATATCTGTCATGCGTTTGTGAGCGGCGTCTCGCCCTGTGTAGATTTTGCCGTTAAGTAGTAGCACATCGCCTGTTTGCCATGTTGCCACTTCTTCTTTGGTCAGGGTATCCACATTGACACGCTTGCCACTGTCGGGGCTGTAAGTAATATCAGGATACACGTCCATGCTTGGCGGTTCTAGGTTTACCGCCCCTGTGCCGTCAAGCTCAAATTCCACATGGCGAGTGGCAGCACAGTTAGGAATCATCGCCACAGGCTTAGACGCTGCGTGCGTTGGATAATCTAGGATTTTGACATCAAGCACGGTAGTAAGACCGCCCAAACCCTGAGCTCCGATACCTAGTGCATTTACCTTTTCAAACAGTTCAAGGCGTAGGCTCTCGGTGGTAGATAACTCTGCCCCGCTTTCGGCTTTGGCTTTTAGCTCGTGAATGTCAATGTGGCTCATAAGGCTTTCTTTGGCAAGTAGCGTTGCTTTTTCGGGCGTGCCACCGATACCAATGCCCAAAATACCTGGCGGACACCAGCCTGCACCCATTTCAGGAATGCTCTTTAACACCCAATCCACAATACTGTCAGACGGATTTAGCATGGCAAGTTTGGATTTATTCTCGCTACCACCCCCTTTGGCAGCACAGGTAACTTCTACCTTGTCGCCTGCCACGATTTCCATGTGAATGACAGCAGGGGTGTTGTCTTTGGTGTTCACTCGTTTGCCCGCAGGGTCGGCAAGTACGCTGGCTCGTAGGGTGTTATCAGGGTGATTGTAGGCACGGCGAACGCCTTCGTTTACCATGTCCGCCACGCTCATATCACTGTCCCACGTTACATTCATGCCCACTTTTAAAAATACGGTTGCAATCCCTGTATCTTGGCAAATCGGACGTTTGCCTTCGGCACACATACGGCTGTTTACCAAAATTTGGGTCATGGCGTCTTTGGCGGCGGGGTTTTCTTCACGCTCTAAGGCTTCGACTAGGGCTTCGATGTAATCGGTTGGGTGATAGTAGCTGATGTACTGAAATGCGTCTGCAATGGACTGGATAAAGTCGTCTTTTTTGATGATGGTCATAAGTTTTCCTTATTGGCTGGTAAATCGCGAAGCGATAACTGGCTATAAAATGGGCAACCTACATTTGCCCAAGTGGGTGCATTGTAGCACTATTTTTGGGTATTTTTAAGCAAAAACCTAAATCTACACCAAAATCTCTTTTAGGGTTTGGATAAGCCTTGCGTTCTGCTCATCCGTGCCGACCGTGATGCGCAGATAGTCGCTGATGCGCGGCTTATTCCAGTGGCGCACGATCACGCCTTGCGATCTTAGTTTCTCAAAGATCTCTTGGGTAGATAGCACGCTGTGATTGGGCTTGGCAAATACAAAATTCGCTGCCGATGGCAATACATCAAAACCAAGACCAGCCAAATCATCCGTCAGACGATCACGCAGTGTTATCACGGCTTGGCGCTTTTGTTCAAAGTATTCTTCATCCAAAATACTGGCAACCGCACCCGCCTGCGCCACGCGATCGATGGGATAGCTGTTAAAGCTGTTCTTATAAGTGTTAAGCGCACTGATAAGATTGGTGTTACCAAACGCCATGCCAACGCGTAAGCCCGCCAGAGCACGTGACTTTGAGAAAGTCTGAACGACCAGAACATTATCAAAATCATCAATCAAAGAGATGGCAGAGGCTGATTTATCCGCATAATCGATATACGCTTCATCAATGACGATCACCGCGTTTGGGTGCTGTTTGGCGAGTTTTTTGATGTCATCAAGTGCCAATAGCACGCCAGTTGGCGCATTTGGATTTGGGATGATGATACCGCCACACGACTCATTATAATCTGCCGTATCGATACTAAAGTCATCCTTTAAAGGAATGATTTTAGTATCCACATCAAAGGTCTGCGCATAGACAGGGTAGAAACTATAGCTGATGTCAGGGGTTAATAGCGGGCGATCTTTAACAAAAAAACATGCAAAAATAAACGCCAACACTTCATCCGAGCCATTGCCCACGAACACCTGAGAACGGTCAAGTTTATAATAATCTGCCAACGTCTGGCATAGATCCTCTGATTCAGGATCAGGATATAGGCGCAGATCCGCCCCACGCGCCAAAACCTGTTGCATGGCGTCAATCGCCTTGGGGCTCGGCGGAAATGGATTCTCGTTGGTGTTTAGCTTGCACAGATTATCCGCCTTAGGCTGCTCACCAGCCACATAAGGGGTGAGATTGCGGATTTTATCGCTCCATAAGCGTGTATCAACAGTCATGATAATCTCAGTTTATTCTTTAAGTTAATCTAAATTCACAGCGCCATGACGATAGCGCGCTGATAAGGCATGAGCGTCCAGATTCTCCTGCACCGCCAAAACATCTGCCGTCTTCGCCAGTAGCTGACTACCTTGTGGCGTACAGTAGATGAGCGACGTTTTTTTGGTGAAATCATACACACCCAAAGGCGAACTAAATCGCGCCGTACCTGATGTCGGCAAAACGTGGTTGCTCCCTGCGCAGTAATCACCGATCGCCTCTGGCGTATGTCTGCCCAAGAAAATCGCGCCTGCATGACGGACATGCTTTTCTACTTTCTCAGGATCATCCAACGATAGTTCTAAATGCTCAGGCGCAACTTGGTTGATCACCTGAATGCCCTCACTACGATCTTTGACCAGAATCAATGCGCCACGACTTGCCAAAGCCTGCTTTGCAATGTCGGCTTTAGGTAAATTCGCCAATGCTTTATCTAGTGCCTGTTTTACAGCATCCAGCTGTTTTGGGCAAGTCGTCACAAAAATCGCCTGCGCCACAGTGTCATGCTCAGCTTGAGAAAGCAAATCCATCGCCAACCAATCAGCATTATCAGCTGACTCGCCTTCAGCATATACCAACACCTCAGACGGCCCTGCGATCATGTCGATGCCTACTTGCCCAAAGACAGCTCGCTTAGCGGCGGCGACGTATTTATTGCCCGGTCCTGTGATTTTATCGACCGGCTGAATACTCTCCGTGCCGTATGCCAAGGCGGCGACTGCCTGCGCGCCACCAATGGTCATGACGCTATCCACACCTGATAGATGCGCCGCCGCCAATACTAGAGGGTTTAGCTCGCCATTAGGTGCAGGGACGACCATCGTGATGTGTTCCACCCCTGCAACCTTGGCAGGAATGGCGTTCATCAGCACGCTAGAAGGATAGCTCGCCAAACCACCTGGCACATAGACACCCACGCGGTCAAGTGGCGTAACTTTTTGCCCTAAGGTATTGCCCAAGCCATCTACGAAACGAAAACCGTCTTCTTTTTGGTGTTGATGAAAATCAAAGATACGTTTTGCAGACAGCTCTAGCGCTTCTTTAACCTCATCATTAAGTTGATCGTATGCTGATTTTAGTTGTTCGGATGAGATAAATAATTCATCGATCGTGGTCGCTGGATGCTTGTCAAATTTTTGGGTTAAAGTCAAAACCGCCGCATCGCCATCTGCTCGCACTTGGGCGATGATGTCGTCCACTGTCTGAACAAGACCGGCATCGGTTACGGTCTCAAAGGCAAGTAATTTGGCTAATTTATCCTTAAAGTCAGCATCTTGGCTGTTTAATACGGTTAGATTTGGCATGATTCACCTGTCTTATTGATTGTCTTTAACTGCTTTTTCTAGAATGTCCAAAATCGGCTGCAGCTGCTCAAGTTTGCGCTTATAGCTGACTGGATTGGCGATGAGACGTGATGATACTTTGCAAATCTCATCTAAGGGTTCAAGCCCATTAGCGCGCAAGGTATTACCCGTATCGACCACATCCACAATCAGATCACCCAGCCCGACCAATGGCGCAAGCTCCATTGAGCCATACAGCTTAATGATGTCTACCTGCTCGCCACGAGAAGCGAAATATTCGCGTGCAACGTTGGCGTATTTGGTGGCAATGCGTAGACGACGATTCGGCAGGCTCGCCCCTTTCACGCCTGCGGTCATCAGACGGCATTTGGCGATGTTTAGGTCAATAAGCTCATAGACGTGCGCATTGTATTCTAGCAATGTATCTTTGCCCGAGACACCGATGTCCGCCGCACCATGCTCAACATACGTCGGCACATCAGAGGCACGAAGCAATAAGAAGCGTACATTAGGATCGGTCGTCGGGAAAATCAGCTTGCGTGATTTGTTCATGTCATCGGTTGGGCGGATGCCTGCTTTATCAAAAAGCGGCAACGTCTCGTCCAAAATTCGCCCCTTGGATAAGGCAATCGTCAAGCCATCAAAATTATCAGTCATCATCATTTTCTTTATCGGTTAAATTATCGTTACTACCCAAAGTCCAACAAAGTAAAAACGCACCACAAACTGCGGTGCGTCATAACTAGCCCTTAATCCGCTCGATATTCACGCCAAGCGATTTAAGTTTATTTTCAACATCATCATAGCCACGGTCAATGTGATAAATGCGGTCGATGATGCTCTCACCCTCAGCGCATGCTGCCGCCATTACCAATGACATCGATGCGCGAAGGTCTGTCGCCATGACTGGCGCAGGTGTGAACGTATCCACACCAACCACGATCGCGGTATGTCCATCAACCTTGATGTTCGCACCCAGACGCTGCAGCTCTGGCACATGCATGAAGCGATTCTCAAAGATATTCTCAATGATCGTACTCGTGCCATCAGCCAAACAGCAGACAGCCATCAGCTGCGCCTGCATGTCGGTAGGAAAGCCAGGGTGCACTTGAGTGCGGATATCTACCGCCTTTGGTCTGCCCTTCATCACTGCGCGAATCCAGTCATCGCCTGTGGTGATGGTCGCGCCCATCGCTTCGAATTTCTTTAGTACAGGGTGTAAAAATTCTGCCGAGGTATTCTTTGTTAAGACATCGCCCTCACTCATGAGTGCCCCTGCCAGATACGAACCTGTCTCAATGCGGTCAGCGATCACGCTATACTCACAGCCGTGCAGACTGTCCACACCTTCGATAACCATCGTTGGCGTGCCGATGCCTTCAATCTTAGCACCCATGGCAACCAACATATTCGCCAGATCGACAACCTCAGGTTCGCACGCACAGTTCTCTAGACGCGTTACACCCTTGGCTAGAGACGCCGCCATGATGACGTTCTCAGTGCCGCCTACGGTCACCATATCAAACGTGAAATTACAGCCAATCAGCTTACCACCAGCAGGCGCTTTCGCTTTGACATAGCCATTCTCTACAGTGATGATTGCGCCTAGTGCTTCCATCGCCTTTAGGTGCTGATCCACAGGACGTGAACCAATCGCACAGCCACCTGGAAGTGAGACTTCCGCCTCGCCAAAACGAGCGAGCAATGGGCCCAGCACCAAGATGGATGCGCGCATGGTACGCACTAAATCATAAGGCGCGTAATAATCCGTCACAGTACGAGAATCAGCGATGACGGTATTGCCTTCTTTTTTGATATTAACGCCAGTACCTGCGATCAACTTAATAAGCGTCTCGGTGTCCTTTAGTGTTGGTACATTGTGCAGGATGGTTTCATCATTTGGCAGTAGCATGGCCGCCAATAATGGCAAGGCTGCGTTCTTTGAGCCAGAGATGGTTACTTCACCTGCGATACGGCTTTTACCGATGATTTTAAATTTATCCATGGTGTGTCCTTACGCGATTAGCCTTGGGTTTTGCTTTGATATTCTGCAGGCGTTAGCGCATGTATGGTTAATGCGTGCATCGCACCGCTTTGGATATGCGGATTAACGATGGCATAGACGGCCTGCTGGCGCGCAACCAAGCGCTTACCCTCAAAAGCATCATCAACAATCAACACTTCGAACTTGTTGCCCTGGTTGGCTGCTTGAATCTCGGCATTAGGGAAATGGGGGCGTAATAATTCGATTAAATCATCAGCATTCATGGGTTTGTCCAAATAAACTTAATAGCAATAAAAAATAATCCATTATACCAAAAATCTTGGCTCTTTATGGTGAAAATTTTGCGTTTTATATAAAATAGCATACCGCCATCAATCTTGTCCGACATAGATGGCGGTGGCTGTCAATGAGCCATATTATGGGCTATTGGTGCCTTGATATAGCTGCACATAGCCGCTGGTGCCCGAACCACGCGGTGTATAGGCGGGCGAGGTGTTGTTTGGCGCATTGACGTTGGCGTCTGGCGTGTAGATCTCTTGTAGTGCGTATGGGTCGTTTGGCGCTTCTGTTGTCACCACACCGCCATAGATCACACCCTCGGTATCGGTCGTCGCATCATTTGCGCTGTCGGCCGTGTTGATCATGCTGGTGTCACCATTGGCTAAGGTGGTCAAGGTGACCGCAGATGCCATACCGGAGGTGTTCTGAATCGCATCTAGCACATAGCTTTGCTGTTCTGGTGTCATGTAGCCCAGCACATAAGCGGTGCGATCACGTACAACGATCTTATACTGTGATGACTTGATGGCTTTATTGGTGATCAGGCGTGCGTTGATTTTAGACTTTAGGTAGCCTTCGTGCACGGTGTGACTTTGACTCTTTGGTGTGTCAGCGATGGTCAGATAATTATAGACCGCTGTCACGTCTTTCATGGATTTTAACATGGATTCGATGTTGGTTTTGATGGCTTGGTTTGGCACCTCGCCAGTCACGAGCACCTCACGGCGGAAGCTGTCAATCGCGATACGCACAGAGTTCTCATTCACCCCATCAATGCGCGTCAGATTCTTACGCGCGGTCAGCTCGATGCTCTCATCGCTGATGCGCTCAGGGATGCTGCGCCCCATCTCATAAGCGCCAAAATTCTGGTTCGCATCATTACTAGCACCCATTGTGCTACATGCGCTAAGCGCCATCGCTGCAGCGACTAGCGCCACTAAAGATAGTTTTTTCATATTAAGCCACCTTATTAAATCCTAAACTATTAAAATAAGATCAATCATCATGCCAATCTTATCATCTTTGATTCATCGAGTCATTCACGCGTCTAGCACGCAAGGAATGCCGCCTTAATCCATTCGCCTGTCGCATCCTCGCCATCTTTATAATCAAATACAATCACGTCAAACCGACAATCATGCCCATTAAATTCATCAAATTCCTGCAAAAAATGCATTGCTGACTGGATGATTTTACGCTGCTTGTCGGTCGTAATACTCTCTACCCCGCTTGCAAATTGCCCACGCTTGCGGGCGCGCACTTCAATGAATACCAAAGTCTTACGAATTCTACCATTCGCCAGAGTATCAACACTCTGTGCGATGATGTCAATCTCTCCCACCTTGGGCACATTATAATTGCGCGCGATGACGGTTAGATGTTCTGACTTAATCCAATCAATCGCGCGATTTTCATAAAAATCACCAATTGATTTGGTTGTCGCTTTGGTATTCACAGCAGATGTTAGCGCGCTTCACGCACAACGACGGTCTTGGCCATCTTATCGTGCCAGCCTTGTTTCTTCTTATCAAAGCCCACCCAAATGTAGCCAAGACAGAATATCAATGATGATAAGATGTAGTCCACATAACGCAGCAGTGCCTGCCCAATAGTAAGTAGATTACCCGTCTTGGCATCTAACACCTTAAGACCAGCAGCATCTTGCCAGGGGTTGCGCCTTTTTTCATCCAGAACCATAAACAAGCCACTAAAGGAAACACCACAGAAATCAGCACATCTGCCGTCCCATAAAATGGCAATCCCGTCGCAGGTTCAGTGGTGAAATAAGCCTCACCATAAATCAAATACAACACCGGCAGCGTGATCAACAAAAACAGAATCCCGTCAATAATTTGCGCCAGAAAACGAACCCAAAACCCTGCATACGCATAAATGGTGTCGTTATGTGCAGGGTGTTGCGCCAGCGATTGTGTCATGGTGATTGCCTTATAACTATGACTATTTTGACAAATAATCAGGATGATTAAAATTGCCTTAGCATAGCAAAGTTTTTGAATTTGCGCTATTTTTTCGGATAAATAAACGAGATTTTTTTGCTGTTTTTCTTTAAAATATACAAAAATATTAAGGAATATTTACATGAAATTAAGAATTTTAAGTGTCGGGCATAAGATGCCTGCTTGGGTGCAGACCGGTGTCGATGAATATTTTAAACGCATTCAGCCCATGATGACGACCGAGATCATCGATATCGCCCCCGCTAAGCGCGCCAAGAACCCTTCTGCTGCTGAGATTGATAAATACAAACACCAAGAAGGTCAAGCCATCTTGGCAGCGCGCCACCCAAAAGAACGCCTGTGGGTGCTTGAAGTCAAAGGCAAGATGCTCTCCACCGAGCGCCTTGCTGACAAGCTTGGCGATGCCATGCAAGACGGCGCGGATGTCGCGTTGGTGATTGGTGGTGCGGATGGTTTGTCGCCAGAAGTGCTGTCAGCGGCAGATTTTAAGTGGTCTTTGTCAGACTTGACCTTGCCACATCCGTTGGTGCGAGTGATTTTAATCGAGCAGCTTTATCGCGCGATGAGCATCATTAACAACCACCCCTACCATCGCGGCGGCTAAGCTAAGGCTAATACAACAAAAAAGCAAGCCTTCACGACTTGCTTTTTTTGATTATCAATCAATCCATCTTGGACAGATCAAGCTTAGGATTTAATCGATACACCAAATACGTTCCAATAGCGGTCAGCACACTCATCGTGATGCCAAGCTTTAGCACAGGACTGACATCGAACAGACTTAGTAAAAGCCCGCCAAATATCCCCACCGAGAATTGAAGTGCGCCTTGCATCGCTGCTGCCATGCCTGCACGTTTCTTTTGAAAGGCGAGTGCAATGGCAGTTGCGTTCGGCTGAGTAAAACCAAGCCCTGCAATGCAGCAAAATATCGCCAAAAACACCGCCGCAAAATAAGCTTCTCCTCCAAATACTACCCCCAAAACAAGCAAGCAAAGCGCCGATATCACCTGCATGAGCGCACCAAAGCGCAGTAGCTGCACCAATCTAAATCGCTTGGTCAAGAATTGATTCGCCTGTGTCAAAGCGATAAAGCCAAACGCATTCGCCCCAAATGCGATGGCGAACTGTTTCTCTGACAGTCCATAATTCTCCATGAACAAGACGCTTGAGATGGACAGATAAATAAAGAACGACCCCTGTAGTAGCCCCGCTGCCACAGCAGGCACGGTAAAGGTCTTATCCTTCATAAGATCAACATAACCCAAAAAAGTCTCGCTCATCGGTCGAGTGTTGCGATTCTCTGGTGCTAGGGTTTCTTTTAAGAACAGCTTCGTTAGGATGATGTTTAGAACGCCATAGCCCGCTAAGAACCAAAATAGCATGTGCCAATTAGCCACCTGAAGGATCGCCGCGCCCAAGGTCGGTGCTAGAATTGGCGCAACGCCCATGACCAGCACCATCAAGCTAAATGCGCGCGCTGACTGTACTGGGTTCAATGTATCACGAATCGCAGCACGGGTCACTACCGCGGTCACACACGCACCCAGTGCCTGTAAGGTGCGGGCAGCGAACAAGACATATTCATGATTCGTGGTGGCGCAGATGATTGATGCAATGACAAAAATCGTCATGCCAATATACATGGGCTTGACTCGCCCCACCCGATCAGAAAAAGGCCCATAGAACAGCTGACCGAACACCAGTCCAACAAAGTACGCAGGCACCGAACGCGCCACATTCGTCGTACTCACCCCGAACTCATCCGCCATGCTCGGCAGCGCAGGCAAATACATGTCAATCGCCAAAGGACCAATAGCGATCATCATGCCCAGGATTAAGATCCAAACAGTGGGAAATGGTTTTTCGTGCGCGGACTGATTCTGATTCATTCTATTCTCTAATTTCGTCGTTCATTCATTTTGTCATTGGTTTTTTAGGGGAGTATTTTAACACAAAGCGCCCACTTTATTCTGACGAATTTTTGGCAGCAAAAACAACAAAACCCATGATAATACTAGGGTTTTGTTGATAATAAGTGGGGTTTTAAAGTTTTAGGATGGGCTTAATATCAAGGACTATTTAAACTGTCGCTTTAGGAATTCGACACCGTCGTCTTTGGCTTTTTTGATGGCAAGATTACGATTAGCACCTAGGATGAGCTTGATTTGCCACAGTTTTTCTTGATAGAGCTTACGATGAGATTTAGGCGTCATGCCATTGATGAGCGCTTTGGCGGCATAGACAGCATCGGGTGAGCGGGCGGCGATTTCTTTGGCGATTGATTGGGCTTTTGCCATGGGTTCGTCATCGATATGTGTGATAAGCTTATAGTCTCCAGCCTCTGCCGCGCCAATCACACGCGCCGTCATCGCCAGCTCCTTTAGGTGATCTGCACGCATGAGCTTAGCGGTGTGGGTCAGCCCCATGTCAGCGACCAAACCCCATTTCGCCTCTAGGATGGCAAACTTAGCGCGCGATGTGCTGATGCGTATGTCCGCGCCCAAAGCCAGCTGCAATCCTGCGCCCAAGCACACACCATCAATGACCGCAATCACTGGCACAGGCAGACTCTGCCAAATTAGACAAACTTCTTGAAATAAACTAGGTGCAGGCTTAATCAGCTGAGTCATCGCCCAGGCCATCCGCCTAGGCGCACCAAATACCGACAAATCAAGTCCACTACAAAAGTCCGCACCACCCGTGATGATCACCGCACGCACCGTCTTATCCTTGCGAATGTCCTTTGCAATCTCGATGAGTGCATGCATCATCTCAAAGCTCATGGCATTTTTCTTGTCAGGGCGATTTAAGGTGATGGTGACAATGTCGTCTTGCTTGGTGATTAAAATCGGTGAAGTCATAAATCATCCTTGATTTTATGAATGGTAAATAAGCATCAACGAAGCTTCAAGGTCATCAGACCCAGCACGACCAAGATGATGCACACGATATAAAAACGCGCGACTACCTTGGTTTCTTTTAGACCCATTTCCTCAAAATGATGGTGTAATGGTGCCATCAAGAAGATGCGTTTTTTGCGCAGCTTATAAGAGCCGACCTGTAGGATAACCGACACCGCTTCTGCCACAAAAATACCGCCCATAATGACAAAGGCAAGCTCTTGACGTGTCATGACCGCCATCGTACCAAGCATACCACCAAGGCTTAGCGCACCAACATCTCCCATAAAGACATCGGCAGGCGCCGCGTTATACCATAAGAAGCCAAGCCCTGCACCAATGATCGATGCACAGACGATGATGACCTCAGCATTATAGGCGATATAAGGCACGTGCATGTAAGCAGCATAATTCATCGAACCTGAAATATACGCGAACACGCCAAGTCCTGCCGCAACCAATACTACTGGTAAAATTACCAAACCATCCAAGCCATCTGTCAAGTTCACCGCGTTCGATGAGCCATTGATGGTAAAATAAGTCAGAATAATAAAACCGATACCAAAAGGAATCGCTGACAGCGGGATGACCCAATTTTTAAATACTGGCACCAACACATCCTGCATGGCAGCGGCGGTGGCAGCGTCTTGTTGTAGCGCAATATAATACAACGAACCGCCTGCGAACAGCGAGCCTACCGACAGCCAGAAATATTTTTTACGGGCGATCAGGCCTTGTGGGTTTTTATGCTTGATTTTTAGCCAGTCGTCAGCCCAGCCAACCGCGCCAAAGATGACCATCACCACCATCAAGATCCAAACATAAGGATTGGACAAGTCCGCCCACGCCAATGTCGAGATGGCGATCGCCACCAGAATTAGCACGCCACCCATCGTAGGTGTACCCTGCTTAACAAGGTGCGTCTTTGGACCATCGTCACGCACCGCTTGACCGTATTTAAGCGTGCGTAGGTACTTAATGACAGGCTTCCCCGCAAAAATCACAATAAGCAGTGCCGTAATGACCGCAAATAACGCACGCAATGTCAGCGATGAGATAGCAATGTCGCTGTGTTGAAATAACCAATAAAGCATTATTAAAACCCTTGTGGCACTCTCGTACCGTTAATTTTTTTTAAATTATCTGATAATTTTAGGCATTCATCAAGTCATCAATCAGACTTTCCATCTTCATGCCGCGTGAGCCTTTGAATAGCACGGTCGATGCACCATTATTAAGATGAGCTTTAAGAGCGGCCAGTAGCGCTTGTTTGCCATCAAAATGAACTGCAATGTCACAACTCTCATTCACCGCACGAACAGTGTGCGCCATGTGATTGCCCACTGTTAAGACGGCATCAATCTCAAGAGCCGCCAAGCCCCGACCAAGCTGATAGTGCTCTTCATCTGCCGCACTGCCCAATTCAAACACATCACCCAACACCAATATCTTGGCATTCGATTCTTGCTCTAGCACCTTAGCCGCTGCAATCATGGAGGTCGGATTGGCATTATAGGTATCATCGATCAAAGTGTGCTCACCAAAGGCGATGCGAGTTAGGCGGCCTTTTGGTGCGACAGCATTCTGTAAGCCTTGTACAATCATCTCAAGCGGCACGCCAAGTGCATAAGCACATGCGGCGGCAGCCAATGCATTGGCGACATTATGCTCACCAATAAATGGCAGCGTGACAGGCAGACTTTCAATCTCATCAACCTCAAGATTGGTATTTAGGCTAAAAGTGCTATGTGTTGGCGCAGCTTCGATGTCATCGGCAAACAGATCGCCCATCATCAGCACAGATGTGACGCCTTGCGCTGAGAGCTCTGCCACATCCTCATCCGACAGACCCGCCTGCGACAATGGCACGCTCTGCTCACCAAAGCTTAAAATCTTATCCGTAAATTGACTGGCACTCTCGCCCAAAAATTCAAAAAATTCATCGCCAAACGGTACAACCGCCACACCCTCAGCCGTCAGCGATGAATAAATCTCCGCCTTAGCCCTAGCAATGTTAGCACGTCCGCCAAACTCACCCAGATGTGCTGTACCGATATTTAACACGCATGCCACATCAGGACGCACCAGATTGCTCGTATATGCAATCTCTCCCACATGGTTCGCCCCAAGCTCCATCACGGCGAATCGATGCTCATCTGTCAATTCAAGCAGCATCATTGGTACGCCCAGATCGTTATTTAGGTTGCCACGAGTGATGAGCGTTGGCGCAATCTGACCCAGAATACTGCCAATCATCTCTTTGGTGGTGGTCTTGCCAGACGAACCTGTCAAAGCCACCACGGTCAAATCAGAATGCACATCGCGGCGATATTTACCCAATAACCCCAAGGCTTTCTTGGTGTCGCCTACGATCAGCTGCGGCAGATTGCTTGTTACAGGCTCGTTCACGATGGCAGCGACCGCACCCAATTCTTTGGCGGCCTCTACATAATCATGACCGTCGAAGTTATCGCCTTTGATGGCAAGAAAAATATCACCCTGCTCGATCTTACGCGTGTCAGTTGTGATGCGTGTGCTTTGGGTGCTAAATTCACCCTGCCAGACGCCTTGAGTGGCGGCTTGTAGATTGTCTTTTTGCCAAATATAGGAGGTCATAATATTTTCTGTCTTATTTTTTAAATATTTTATTGTTACACTGGTAATGATGGGTTGATTATCAGCTGTTTAGCAATTCTGCAAGCACTGCCGCATCATCAAAATCATGACGCACGCCGTTAATCTCTTGGTAGGTCTCATGCCCCTTGCCGAGTATCACAACAATGTCATTCTCGCCTGCCATCTGCACTGCTTGGCGAATGGCGCTCTTGCGATCAGGCTCGATAATGACCTTATAATGCTCTTCGCAGGTAAGATCGATCTGCATGTCTTTTAAGATGGCATTAGGGTCTTCTGAGCGAGGGTTGTCCGCGGTGAATATCGACACATCGGCATGGGTGACGCCTGCT
>NZ_JAAELD010000147.1 GCF_024227015.1 Moraxella sp. | reverse complement strand
TGAGGAGCTTGGTCATTTCAATGTCTATCCTTATATGCCTGCAATGCATCATCAAGATGATCGAACCAGTAAGCCTGACCATCACTGATCAAGATACCTGATTGACAAAATTCTTTGAGGGCGCGTTCGTCGTGGGCGACCATGATCACACTGGCATGGCTTGCCTTGTTCTTGAACGCTTCGGCGGCTTTTTTTTTAAAATTTGCGTCACCTGCAGCGGTAACTTCATCTGAAACGAACACATCGAAATCAAAGGCTAAGGATAAAGCGAACTGCAGGCGTGAACGCATTCCGGTGGAATAGGTTTGCAGCGGATCATCGAAGGCATTGCCTAGCTCAGCAAAGTCATTAATAAAATCAAGACGATCATTGATATCATTTCTGTGGCCATGCACGCGACAGACGAACTTTGCATTTTGCCGCCCGGTTAGCGTCCCTTCCAATCCCCCTTGCCCAAGTGGCCAGGAAACTCGGCATTGCCGTTCGATTCGACCCCTGGTAGGATAATCAGCCCCACAAATGATTCGCAACAGCGTTGATTTTCCGGCACCATTAACGCCTATCAAGCCAACGTTCTGACGAGAAGGGATCACTAGGTTGATATCACGCAACACCCACTTTCCAGCACCATGCTCTGTTATGTATCGTTTATGGACATTCTCAATGAGGATCATCGCATCACCAGCTTTTTGTCAAAACGTCGATACATTAGCAGTCCTAGAAAAACAGATCCAATGGCAAATGTATACAAATAGGTAAGGCTTATACTGGAATCAGTATGATACGACGGTAAAAATCCCAGACGTGCCGACTCGACTCCATGCACAACCGGATTGGCGAGCCAGACATTTCGATAGGGCATCGGTATAGCTGCCACCGGATACATCGCTCCAGACAAAACATA
>NZ_JAAELD010000146.1 GCF_024227015.1 Moraxella sp. | reverse complement strand
TTGCTGCTCAGTTTACCGCCTTTTTTAACTGGTCAAACATCGGTTCGGTCATGGCGGTATCGGGAGCGAATTTCCTAAATGACATCGGACTGACAGGGCCTTTGTTGTTGGTTGGGTTTATTCTGATTTGTGCTTTTGTCAATCTTATGCTCGGCTCGGCATCGGCTCAGTGGGCGATTACCGCACCGATTTTTGTGCCCATGCTCATGCTGACAGGTTATGCTCCAGAGATGATTCAGGCGGCGTATCGTATTGGCGATAGCAGTACCAACATCATCACTCCGATGATGAGTTACTTTGGACTTATCATGGCGGTGGCGATTCGCTACAAAAAAGACACAGGGGTCGGCACACTCATGTCGCTCATGGTTCCATACTCGCTCTTGTTCTTGGTGGGGTGGACGGCGTTGTTCTGCATTTGGGTGTTTGCCTTGGGTCTGCCCGTAGGGCCAGGGGCTGCGACTTATTACACGCCTTAATCTTGCCAGATAATAAAAATCCCTTGTTTGATGACAAGGGATTTTATATTTTAAGCAATCAATTTATCCAAAATCTTCCCATAAATCAGCGTTAATTTCTCCAAATCATCAATGCTTACTTTTTCGTCTATCTGATGAATAGTGTCATTTAATACGCCAAGTTCAACCACTTGGGCGTTCATAATCGGAGCAATAAACCGCCCGTCTGATGTTCCGCCTGAGGTGGACAGCTTACTGTCCGTGCCTGTAACGTCCTTGATGGCGGACACGACAGCGTCCACAAACTCGCCTTTTGGGGTCAAAAATGGCTCGCCTGATAAGCTCCATTCAATGTCATAAGTCGCCTTGGAATTGGCAAAGTGCTTATCTAAAATGGCATGGGTTTTTGCCTGTAAGCTCTCGGCAGTGTTTTCGGTGCAAAAACGGAAGTTAAACAGCACCTCCACGCTATTGGGTATGACGTTGGTCGCCCCTGTACCGCCATTTATGTTGGATATTTGCATACTGGTGGCAGGAAAATAGTCGTTGCCCGTATCCCACTCACACGCCACAAGTTCGGCAAGGGCGGGGGCAAGCTCGTGCATGGGATTGACCGCCAGATGTGGATAGGCGATGTGTCCTTGCTTGCCTATTACGGTGAGCTTGGCGTTTAGTGAGCCACGTCTGCCGTTTTTGATGACATCGCCAAGCACGCTCGTGCTAGACGGCTCGCCCACCAGACAAAAATCCATACGCTCACCCCGCTTGGCAAGCTCCAATGCCACCTTGTGCGTACCGTTAATCGCCACCCCTTCTTCGTCTGCGGTGATAAGTAGCGAAATGTCGCCTTTGTGGTCGGGGTGAGCCTTGATAAATTCATCGCACGCCACACAAAAGCAGGCAATGGCGGTCTTCATGTCGCTTGCCCCACGCCCCCACAGATAGCCGTCAGATACGGTTGCCGAAAAAGGCGGATACGTCCATAGGCTCTCATCGCCCACAGGCACGACATCGGTATGCCCTGCAAAGCATAGATGGGCGGCGGCGGGGTCAGAGCCTTTTTTCTTGGCGTATAGGTTTTTGATTTGGGCGTTTTTGCCGTTGTGATTTGGGTCGCCAAAATACAAAAATTCGCACTCAAAGCCCAATTTCCCCAAATAGTCTGCCAAGATATTTTGGCACTCAAAATCATTGGGGGTAATGGACGGCTCTTTTAAAAGGTGAGTGGATAGGGATAAGGTGGGGGTCATGGGGTTTTCCTAATTAAATTTTATAAATTGTATTTGAAAATTGGTTGATGACTATGGTTTTTAAACCAACCTCTCATCACGCCGAAGCCACGTGGCAATAGAAAACCGAGTACGATTGGTAATTTCCACTTGGTGGAGCAGATTGCTATCAAACACCACAAGGCGGTTAAGCTGTGGCAAAAGCCCGGTAGTCTCACCCGTTTTATCCACCACCGTTATCGCACCGCCATTGTCCGCCGTCCAGTTGTCATTTAAATAAAACACCGCAGAGATGACCCGCTCATCTCGCCCTTTGGGGTTGTCCGAGTGCCATTTATAGCCAAAGCCTGATGGATAGCGTGCATAATGAGCTTCTGATGAGCGAATGCCTGTGTATAGTGTGGTGTTAAAATACCGCCCAAGCTCATTAATCGCCCCAAGGTACGCCGACCCCACAGGGCAGGACTCATCAATCCAGCGAATGCTGTCGCCACGAATGGCAGTCTCTCGCTCGCCGTGGGTCAGATGAGCTTGCCTGTATTCTATAAATCCGCTCTCGGCTTGTAAGGCGGTCAAGTCGGTGGCATGAAAGACATCATCAAGCACCATCGTGCCTGTGGCGATAAAGTCATCAAGCTTGGCATCAATCAAGGCGTGCCAGTCGGCATAAAAGGTTGTCATACAAATAAAAATAGCTAAAAACAATCAACTATGTTACCATAAACTCATCCAAAAAACACAGACCATAATAGACCAACATGAACTATAAACACGCTTATCATGCAGGTAACTTTGCTGACGTTGCCAAGCATATTTTGTTATTACAGCTACTTTCTCAATTCTCCGCCAAAGCCAAACCTTATTATGTCTTAGATGCTTATGGTGGGCGCGGTTTGTACTCACTAGAGAGTACGGAAGCCACCAAGACAGGCGAGGCAAACAAAGGAATTCTTGCGCTAGAGATTGCTAATATTGGTACACCGCCAAAAGCCGTCGCTCAGTATCTATTAGATCTTGACATCGCTCGCAAGACCTACGACAAGCACGTCTATCCGGGGTCGCCTTGGTGGATTGCCAATCATGCCTTGCACCATTCAAAAGACGCTCCACTTCGTGCCGAAGCCTTTGAAGCGGTGGCGGATGAATACGATGCACTGAATTATCAGTTATACCAACTGCCGATCGGAGTTCATCATCGTGACGCCTTTGAAGGCGTGCCTGCGGTACTACCTCCAAAAGAGAAGCGTGGCATTATCTTGCTTGATCCGCCATTTGAGCAAGAACATAAAGATTTTAGTCGTTTAGTAGATTTGCTTGTGGCAAGCCATAAGAAATTTGCCACAGGAACATTCGTACTGTGGTATCCGATTAAGAATAAAGAAGCGGTAGAATTGTTCTACAAAAAAATGAAACGTACCGAAATCCGCCGTCAGTTGGTATGTGAGCTGAATCTATATCCTAATGACGTGGCGGTGGGCATGAATGGCACAGGATTGCACATTATTAATCCGCCTTGGCAATTTGATGTGCATGCCAAAGAAATCCTGCAGACGCTTGCACCAATTCTAAAACCAGCAGATGCACCTGCCATGAATATTGAAGACATGGCAGTCGTAAAATGGCTGGTCGGAGAATGATGTATGAAGAAGTCAGACGATCATCTAAATGACTTTGATGATGCAGGCGGTATCACTTTTGAAGTTGTTGAAAGTGAAGCCATAGATGGGCAGCGACAAGTAAGAAAGGGCGTCTATCTCGTTCCTAATCTCATCACTACAGCATCTATGCTGTGTGCGTTCTTCTCCATCGTCGCTAGTAGCGAAGGCGCTTACTATAAGGCGGCTTTAGCAATTTTTCTATCTGCTGTGCTTGATGGCATGGATGGTAGAGCTGCACGCATCTTAAATGCACAAAGTCCATTTGGCGAACAGTTTGACAGTTTAGCGGATTGTATTGCTTTTGGACTTGCACCCGCGATGCTTGTTTATCAGTTTGCTCTGCATGATTTAGGGCGTTTTGGCTTGGCATGCGCTTTTGTATTCACAGCTTGCGCGGCGTTTCGTTTGGCGCGTTTTAATGTGCAGATTGGCGAAGTTGATAAGAAGTACTTTATTGGATTGGCCAGTCCTTTGGCGGCGATTTTATTGGCGTCAAGCGTCATGGTTGCGATTGATCATGCTGATTGGTTGGGGAGTGTGGGCAATAACATCGGCGTGGCGGAATTTGCCTTCGCTGCATGGGTTGTGATCTGTGGATTGCTCATGGTGAGTAATGTTAAATATTACTCCTTTAAGGAATTTGACCGTCAGAAGGTACCATTTGTGGCATTGATCATTGGGGTGCTCGTCATGGGTGCGGTGCTTTATGATCTGCCTGTGGGTATATTAGCCATTGGTATTATTTATGCGCTGTCGGGCTTTGTCACCACATTTAAAGCTAAAAGGTAGGCGTAAACGCTTTCAAAAAGACCCAAAGATAACCAATATGTCTTTGGGTCTTTTTTTATGATTGATTTTAATTATTAAATTATTATAAAAATCATATACTTATAAAATTTATTTAAATTTATCAAAAATAATGATTGACGCCATCCAAATAATCCGTATAATACGCACCACTTAAAGCGATCAGCGAAACATCTGAATCAATATTAAGAAAAAATTTAAAAAAAGTGCTTGACTTTACAATCAAATCGATTATAATAACAAGCCTTGACCGACAAAAAGGTCATCAGCTAAATCAGACGATGATTAGCACACTATTTAAAATCCAAACTAAAGAACAACTTGTGTGGATTTTTGTCAATACAAGATAATTCAATAAATAATATATAAATATTCATTTATTAGTTATTAAGACAAAAATACTCAAAGTTAATTCATTTACACGATGAGCA
>NZ_JAAELD010000145.1 GCF_024227015.1 Moraxella sp. | reverse complement strand
TAAAACAAAACGGCAAATGGGGCTTTATTGATAAAACAGGCAAAGTAGTTATCCCTGTTCAATATGATTATGCTTGGAGCTTTTCAGAGAGCTTGGCACAAGTAAAACAAAACGGCAAATGGGGCTTTATTGATAAAACAGGCAAAGTAGTTATCCCTGTTCAATATGATAATGCTTGGGTTTTTGAAAATGGTAAAGCCAAAGTGCAACTAAACGGCGAAGAATTTTATATAGACGAAACAGGCAAACGCCTAGACTTCTGATTTTGGCATTTTTACCCCAAACACGCTCCCCACGCCCACTTCGCTTTGAATGGTTAGGCTTGCCTGATGACGTGCTAGGGCGTGTTTGGCAATGGCAAGCCCAAGCCCACTACCGCCCGTCTTGCGACTTCTGCCCTTATCCACGCGATAGAATCGCTCGGTTAAGTGCCCCAAATGCTCAGCATCAATCCCTTCGCCATTATCCTGCACAAAAAATTCAATCTCATCACCAACAGATAGATGAACATGGACATCGGTGCCGTTGTCGGTGTGGCGAATGGCGTTGAACACAAGGTTGCTAAACACGCTATATAGCTCTTTATACACCCCTGACACCCATACATCAGGCGCGATGTCGCTGGTGATGTGGTGGCTGCTGCTGAGCGCTTTGGCGTCTTGGCAGATGCCTTCGATCAGCTCGGATAGGTTGATGGGTTCGGCGTGTTCTAGGCTTTTTTGGTCATTTTCTAGGCGGGATAAAGTCAGCAAACCTTCGATCAAATCAAGCATTCTTGAGCTTTCTTTTTGCATGAGCCCAATAAACTCACGCTGCAATGGCTTGTCAAGGTCGTTATCCGCCAAAGTCTCAAGAAAGCCTTGAATGACGGTCAATGGCGTTCTAAGCTCGTGCGAGACGTTAGCGATGAAGGTGTTTTTTGAGATATTAAGCTGCTCGCTGGCGCTGATATCATGCGCGATGAGCATGTTGGCGTTCGCCTCGATGGGAATCAAATTCATCAGTAGGGTTTTTTGATTCAAAGTCAGTTTGTCGTCCACACTCCCCCCTTGTGCGATCGCTTTGTCCAAAAATAACGAAAATTCTTCATGATCAATCTGTTCTTTTAATGAAAGCTTGGATGACTTTAGCCCCAGATATTCATCAGCGCGGGCGTTTTTCCATTCGATGCCGCCTTTTTCGTTGACGATGAGTACGGCACTTGGAATGGCTGCCATCATACGATTTAGACGATGAATGGCATCTGTTAGGCGTTGTTTGCGCTTGGTTCGGCTGCGCTCTTCGATGGATAATTTATCAAAAACGCCCTGCCAGACACCGCCCTGCCCGCTTCCCGACCCGATCGCCTCTGGCATCGCTTGACGTCTGTCGTCGAGCCATTTGGTCAATCGATGCAGATGAATGCTGTGGTACACCCCCCAAGCCACCAGCACTATGATCGCAAAGATAAACCCCGCATAATCACCAACCACATAAAAGCCAAACACACCGCACAACAGCGCAAATACCAATACCGCCAATATCTGCACCATCAGGCCTGACCTTTATCATTAAAGCTATAACCCACGCCACGCACGGTCTGAATGTAGTGCGCCACGCCCACCTCTTCAAGCTCGCGTCTTAACCTGCGAATGTGCACATCCACCGTCCGCTCTTCGATGAACACATGATCACCCCACACCAAATCTAACAGCTCACCACGGCTATAGATGCGATCTGTGTGCGTCATAAAGAAATGCAAAAGCTTAAATTCTGTCGGACCAAAATGAATCACCTTACCATCGACTTTCACTTGATGCTCCTGCGGGCTTAGGGTAAGCCTGCCAACCTGTACGATGTTGTCTGTCTTCTGCGGGGCGCGGCGACGCAGCAGCGCCTTGATGCGCGCCACCAACTCACGCGGGCTAAATGGCTTGGTGACATAGTCATCTGCGCCCAAATTGAGCCCAAGCTCCTTATCAGCCTCTTCGCCGCGCGCAGTCAGCATGATGATGGGCAGATCCTTGGTGCGCTCGTTCATGCGTAGCTCTTTGGCGAAGTCCACGCCAGACATCTTCGGCAGCATCCAATCGAGCAGAACCACATCAGGAAGCCGATCATCGATGACTGCCTTAGCATCTTCGGCACTTTCAACCAAATTCACATCAAATCCCGCCTGCTGCAAACCAAATTCAATCAGTCTTTGGATAGACAGTTCATCTTCTACGACAAGTATGCTTGGCATGACATATCCTTTTTCTTGATATCAATGCTAAAAAATTCTGGAAAAAATGGCACATTCAATAGCTCAAATGTACCATTAATTTCTCAAAATGTGAAACAAAAAATTTGAGCGTATTAGCCGAATTTACCCGTGATGTAATCGTGGGTCGCCTGCACTTTTGGCTGAGTGAACATCATGTTTGTCTCGCCGATCTCAATCAGCTCACCCAGATACATGTAAGCAGTCTGGTCAGACACACGAGCCGCCTGCTGCATGTTATGGGTAACGATGGCGATGGTGTAGTCATGCTTTAGCTCACTAATCAGCTCTTCGATGAATCCTGTAGAGATCGGATCTAGTGCAGATGTCGGCTCATCAAGCAGCAGCACCTCAGGGCGACAGGCTGCTGCACGCGCGATACATAGGCGCTGCTGCTGACCACCTGACAGAGAGTTGCCAGACTGCTTTAGCTTGTCCTTGACTTCTGTCCATAGCGCGGCTTTTTTTAGCGCCCATTCGACACGCTCATCCATGTCGGCTTTGCTTAGCTTTTCGTATAATTTCACCCCAAAGGCGATATTGTCATAGATTGACATCGGGAATGGCGTGGGCTTTTGGAACACCATGCCTACCTTGGCGCGCAGCAGGTTCACATCCGCATCAGCACCCAGAATGTCTTTACCATCGAGCAAAATCTTACCTGTGGTATGGCTTTCGTTGTACAGGTCGTACATACGGTTAAAGCTACGAAGCAGTGTTGATTTACCACAACCTGACGGACCGATAAACGCCGTTACTTGATGCGCAGGGATATCTAAGTTGATGTTCTTTAGCGCGTGGAATTTGCCATAGTAGAAGTTAAAATCCTTGACGCTGATCTTTGAGGTTTGGGCTGATGGTGCAATGATGTCAGAAGTTGGTAGGTTCATGGTTATTCTCAAAATTCAGTATAATAGTTTAATGATTAGTGTGACTTAGACTGCATAACACGCGCAATGATGTTCGTCGTCAATACAGACAATGCGATCAGTAGTGCCGCTGTCCATGCCAGCGCATGCCAGTCTGCATAAGGACTCATGGCGAATTGGTAGATCACGTTCGGCAAGTTCGCCATCGGTGATGACATGTCAGTGCTGAAGAATTGGTTATTCAATGCTGTGAACAGCAGCGGCGCAGTCTCACCTGAGATACGCGCAAGGCTAAGCAGCACGCCCGTCATCACGCCTGCTTTGGCGGCTTTTAGGGTAACCATGCTGACCAGCTTGTATTTTGGCGTGCCCAGTGCAAAGGCAGCTTCACGAAGCGCATTCGGGACAAGGCGAAGCATGTTCTCTGTGGTACGCACCACAACAGGAATCACCAGCAGCGACAGCGCCAAAGAACCGGCCAAACCTGAGAACTGACCTTGTGGCACGACGATCAGACCATAGATAAATAGACCGATCACGATGGATGGCGCAGACAGTAGCACGTCATTCATAAAGCGCGTGGCAGCGGCCAGCTTGCTATTACGTCCAAATTCTGCCAAATAAATACCACACAAAATGCCAATCGGCGTACCGATAAGCAGACCACTGGCGGTAATCATAAGACTACCGATGATGGCGTTACGCAGACCGCCCTGCATGCCTGGCGGCGGTGTATCTAGGCTAAATACGTGCGCACCAAGCCCTGTGATGCCTTCATAAAACAGCGTATAAAAAATCCAACCAAGCCAGAACAAGCCAAACGCCATCGCCACATAAGCGAACAATAGCGAGCCTTTATTGATTAGGCGGCGGCGTGTGTAGATGGCGTTATCCGATGTCTTATTCACCGCAGGAAATAATGGCGTATCTAGACGTGGCACGTTGACTTTTGGCTTATTAGCGACTTCGATTTGCATGGGTTTTTCCTTTTATTTACAATTTGGCGGTTTGATTGGCTTATCAACCTTCGTTCTTGGTCATTCTCATGAGCATAAGCTTTGAGATGCACAGCACGATGAATGTAATGATGAACAGAATCAAGCCTAAGAACAGCAGCGATGATACATGCATTGGATCGATCGCTTCGGCGAATTCGTTGGCAAGTGCCGAGGTGATCGATACGCCAGAGCCGAACAGATCGAGGCTTAGGTTGAAGGTGTTACCGATGATGAATGTCACCGCCATCGTCTCACCCAGTGCACGTCCAAGACCTAGAATGATGCCGCCGACAACACCTGACTTGGTATAAGGCAGCACCACACTGCGGATCACTTCCCAGCGCGTCGCACCCAGTCCATAAGCAGACTCTTTTAGCATGGGCGGTGTCACTTCAAAGACATCTCGCATGACAGATGCGATGAATGGAATAATCATGATCGCCAAAATCAAACCTGCCGCCAAGATGCCAATACCCATCGGCACACCCGAGAAGAACTTATCAAGCACAGGAATCTGACCGATTGTCTTGGCAAGTGCAGGCTGTACATAGTCTGCAAAGATCGGTGCGAACACGAACAGACCCCACATACCATAGATGATCGACGGAATGCCTGCCAGTAGCTCAATACAGATGCCTAGAGGTTTTTTTAGGAATTTTGGACAAAGCTCGGTCAAGAAAATGGCGATGCCAAAGCTAACAGGAGTGGCGATACCCAGCGCGATGATGGAGGTTAAGATCGTGCCATAAATCGGTGCCAACGCGCCATATTCACCAGCGACCACATCCCAATTGCTCGACGTTAAGAAATCAAAGCCAAACTTTTGGATGCTGGGCCAAGCACCATAGATGAGCGATACCAAGATACCACCCAAAATAAGCAGAACCAATGTGGCAAACAGTCGAGTCGTGCCGACAAATACCTTATCGTACATCTGCTCGCGTTTTAATTTTTTGGCAAGGACATTATCCATGAAAAGCGTCTCCAATCACGCTTAGGTACATCACATTATTCAATGAAAAATCATAAATAAAAGAAAAAACCACCATGGCGATGGTTTTTTCTTGCTTAGGCTTAGTTGCCTACGTATAGTGGTTTACCATCTTGACCAACCACTTGTTCCCACTCTTTACGAACTAGGTCTTTTACGTTCGCTGGTAGTGGCACATAGTCAAGACCTTTTGCCATGTCGTCACCTTCTTTGAATGCCCAGTCAAAGAAGGTCAGAGCAGCCTTGGTGTTGTCTAGGTTGGCTGGGTTCTTGTGAACTAGGATGAAAGTTGCTGACGCTAGTGGCCATGCGTTGTCGCTTGGTTGGTTGGTTAGCACCAGGTTAAAGCCCTTGGTGCTTGACCAATCAACATCTGCCGCTGCCGCGAACGTCTCTTGTGATGGCTGTACGAATTGACCCGCTGCGTTTTGAAGCTGGGTGTGTGCCATGTTGTTTTGTTTTGCGTATGCATATTCAACATAGCCGATCGAATTCTTCACACGGCCTACATAAGTTGCCACGCCTTCGTTACCTTTACCTGCTGTACCAGTTTGAGCGGTTGGCCACTTAACTGTCTTGTCTGCACCTACAGTGTCTTTCCATTTGGCAGATACTTGGCTTAGGTAGTTGGTGAAGATGAAGCTTGTGCCTGAACCGTCAGAGCGGAATACAGTGACGATATTCTCATCAGGCAGGGTTAGATCTGGGTTTAGCTCAGCGATTTTTGGGTCGTTCCATTTAGTGATGTCGCCTAGGTAGATTTGAGCCAGAACGTCGCCAGTTAGCTTTAACGCACCTGCTTCAACGCCTTCGATGTTCACGATTGGCACAACGCCACCGATCACGGTTGGGAACTGCACCAAGCCTTCTTTATCAAGTTCTTCTGCGCTCATTGGCGAGTCAGTCGCACCAAAATCAACCGTCTTAGCCACGATTTGCTTCACGCCGCCAGATGAACCGATTGATTGATAGTTAACTTGACCGCCTGCTTTTTCTAGGAAGCCTTGCGCCCATTGTACATAGATAGGTTGTGGGAATGATGCGCCTGCACCTGTTACGTTCATTGTAACTTTGTCAGTTGCGGCTGCAGGAGCGGCAGCGTTTTCTTGTGGTGCTGCAGCTGCTGGTGCTTGTTCTGCGCCTTCTTTGGCTGGCGCTGCTTTGTCTTGGCAGCCTGCTAGGGTCATCGCGCCTAGTGATAGGCATAGTGCTGAGATGATGAACTTATTTGCTTTCATGTTCTTACCTTGTGAAAAGTTGTCCCGTCATGGGTGTTAAGGAGATACCACTAACTTACTGGCGCTAAGTTTAACAACCAAAAATGACAGTTATATGACAAGTAATTTATTTTTTGGTTTTTGTATGACAATGTTGTTTTTTGGTAAACTCACTTCAGACACCCGCAAAATTCTCTATATTTTTTAATTAAGCCAATTCATCTTACTTTTGCCATCAAAATAAAACCCTGTGATTGTTTTCATCGATGATTTTCCCCAAATTGCTAAATTTTTAGTATAATAATCGGTTTAATTTTATTCATTCATAAGAGCCGTCATGACTATCCAATCCCTACTTCACACCCACCTACAAACCGCCATGATAAACGCAGGGGCAGACAAAGACACCGACCCTGTTATCAAGCAATCAGGCAAGCCCCAATTTGGCGACTACCAAGCCAATGGTGTGATGAGCGTTGCCAAAAAACTTGGCACCAACCCACGAGAATTTGCCCAAAAAGTACTTGATGAGTTGACAAAAAGCCAAGCCTTGGGCGGCATTGCCGAAAAATTAGAAATCGCAGGGCCGGGCTTTATCAATATCTTTCTTGACAAGGAGTTTCTTGCCAAATCCGCCCACACCGCTCGCACGTCCGACCGCTTGGGCATTACGTCCGACCACACCGAGACCGTTGTCATTGACTACTCATCGCCAAACGTCGCCAAAGAGATGCACGTTGGGCATTTGCGTTCTACCATTATTGGCGACAGCTCGGTGCGTGTGCTTGAATTTTTGGGCGACACCGTCATTCGTGCCAACCATGTGGGCGACTGGGGTACGCAGTTTGGTATGCTCATCGCCTATCTTGAAAAAATGCAAAACGAAAATGCGTCCGATATGGAGCTGTCCGACCTAGAAGCCTTTTATCGTGATGCCAAAGCGAATTATGACAGCGATACCGACTTTGCCGAAAAAGCTCGTGGCTATGTGGTCAAGCTCCAAAGTGGCGATGAGTATTGCCTTGCCATGTGGCAAAAACTCGTTGCCATTACCATGAGCCAAAACCAAGCCAGTTACGAACGCCTAAACGTAACCCTAACCGATAAAGACATCATGGGCGAGAGCCTATATAACCCCATGCTCCCTGACATCGTCAAAACCCTAAAAGATAAAGGCGTGGCGGTAGAAGATGACGGAGCGACCGTGGTATATCTGCCCGAATTTAAAAACAAAGAAGGCGAGCCACTTGGTATCATCATTCAGAAAAAAGATGGCGGATTTTTGTACACCACCACCGACATCGCCGCCGCAAGCTATCGTTATCACACCTTGCACGCTGACCGTGCCATTGTCTATTCTGACACACGCCAAGCCCAACACATGGCACAGGCGTGGGCGATTGCACGGCTTGGCGGATTTGTGCCTGATAACTTTAAATTAGAACATCACAATTTTGGCATGATGCTTGGTAAAGACGGCAAACCGTTCAAGACTCGTACAGGCGGTACGGTCAAACTTGCCGACCTGCTTGATGAAGCGGTTGCCCGTGCCACCGTCTTGATAGACAGCAAAAACCCAGACGTAACTGCCGATGAGCGGACGGCACTCATTGATGCGGTTGCCATTGGGGCGGTCAAATATGCCGACCTATCCAAGCACCGCACGACCGATTATGTGTTTGACTGGGACAGTATGTTAAACTTTGAAGGCAACACCGCCCCTTATATGCAGTACGCTTACACTCGTGTGCGTTCTATTTTTGCCAAAGCAGGGGTAAATCCTGACACGCTGACAGGCGAGATTGTCATCGCGGACGACAAAGAGCGAGCATTGGCGGTCAAATTGCTACAATTTGAAGAAGCCCTACGCCAAGTCGCCAAAGACGGTACGCCCCATGTGTTGTGTGGCTATCTGTATGAATTAGCTGGCATTTTTTCATCGTTTTATGAAGCCTGCCCGATACTATCGGCAGATGACGACACCAAAAACAGCCGTCTGCAACTGGCAGACTTGACCGCTAAGACTTTAAAAACAGGCTTGGATTTATTGGGCATTAAGACGGTTGAGAAGATGTAATTAACAATTCAAGATTGCCATTAGGTTGTCCTAATGGCAATCTTGAATTGGAAGCACTTATGTTTGACAAATTTGGCAATATAAGCACCGACAATTTGGACATTACCACCCTGCCCCATTGGTCATTTGGCGACAGCCCCCAAATGGCAGACGAACTTGTAGGGCTTGTCCTAGACGGCAAAAAGCGAGCCACTTGCACCGCCCTACATTGGCATTTGGACGAGCCAGCTTACCCCGTTGGAAGCTTGCAAGTCATCACAGACGGACAAAACCTCCCACGCTGTATCATCCAAAATAACGCCCAATTCATCATTCGCTTTTGTGATGTGAATGAAAAATTGGCACGTCAAGAAGGCGAAGGCGATTTGTCGCTTGAATTTTGGCGGACGGCTCATCAAGAATTTTTTGAGCGGTTTGGGGTATTTGATGATAAAATGTGGTTATTGTTTGAGACCTTTGATGTCATAAAAATACTGGACACCCCATGAAAAACCAAGCCGACAAAGAGACCCTAAATAAAGTCCGTGCCGACAAATGGCTGTGGGCGGCACGATTTTTTCGCACTCGCACCCTTGCCAAAGAAGCGATAGAAGGCGGGAAAGTCCACATGAACGGTCAAAAAATCAAAACGAGCAAAGAGCTACAAGTGGGCGACACACTAACCATTCGCCAAGGTCATGCCAGCGTCCAAGAACAAAAAACCATCATTATCAAAGCCTTATCTGACAATCGGGGCAGTGCCACCATCGCCCAAACGCTATACGATGAGACGGATGAGAGCATTGCCACCCGAGAGTTTTTTGCCGAGCAACGTAAACTGCAAAACCTTGCCCGACCCTCCACCAAACCCGACAAAAAACAGCGTCGGGACATTGAGAAATTTAAAAATAATTGGTAATTTAAATATATTTAGCACGCCAAAAACAAAAAAACACCGTACATAATGAACCGCACCCCAAAAGTTAGACAACCTTTGGGGTGTTTTTATGACCAAATACACAATGGACTTTAAACTTGAAGTCATTCAGCATTATTTAACAGAGCATAGTTACCAAAGCACAGCCAACTCGTTTGGTATTAAACGCTCTATTGTCCAAAACTGGGTGAGACTCTACCAAACTCATGGTATTGATGGTATTCGTATCAGAAAGAGCAAAGCTAGTTATTCACCAGAATTCAAACACGCTGCAGTATTACAATTACTTGCTGGTAAATCCATACGCACTTTGGCGATTGAATTAAATATCAGTAACCCAAGTGTACTCTTTCAATGGTTAAAAGCTTATCAAACTCATGGTATCATGGGACTGACTCCCAAACCTAAAGGTAGAAAATCCATGACCACATCAACCAATAAATCAGATAAAGCAGCTAAAAAAGCCAAGGCAAATCAAACATCAACCAATGAACACGCTGAGTTACTCAGACGCATTCAATATCTAGAAGCCGAGAATGCTTACCTAAAAAAGCTCGATGCCTTAATTCGTCAAAAGAATCAATCAAAGTCAAAGACAAAGTCTTAATTGTTGGTGAATTAAGGCAACAAGGATATTTGCTGAGTGATTTACTCAAAGCAGCCAAGCTTGCCAGATCCGTGTTCTATTATCATCTAAAACAGCTTGCCAAGGCTGACAAGCATCAAGCAATAAAACATGAAATTCAAAATATCTACCACACCCACAAAGGCAGATATGGCTATCGGCGTATGACTCTCGCACTAAAGCAGTTAGGCTTTATCATCAATCATAAAAAAGTACAACGACTAATGAATGAGCTTGGGCTTAAAGCAGTAATTCGTCGTAAGCGAAGCAAATACAGCACCTATCGTGGACAAGTAGGCAAAATCGCTACCAATGTCTTAAACCGTAATTTTAAAACAGATAAGCCCAATCATAAATGGGCAACAGATGTCACTGAGTTTAAAGTGGTGGATAAGCAAGGCAATACAAACAAGCTTTACTTATCGCCCATCATAGATTTATATAATGGTGAGATTATCAGTCATCAGATGCATAGCAGTCCAAATTATGGCTTGGTTGCTAAGATGCTTGATAAAGCACTAAAGCGACTGCAAGCAGATGGCAATAGCGACAGTAACCAACAACTCATTTTACATTCTGACCAAGGCTGGCATTATCAAATGAAGTGCTACCAACAAAGCTTAAAAGACAATGGTATTATCCAAAGTATGTCAAGAAAAGCAAATTGTTTGGATAATGCCGTGATAGAGAGTTTCTTTGGGACATTAAAAGAAGAAATCTTCTTTCATGGCAAAAACAGTAGAAGATTTACATCAACCGATGAGCTTAGACAAGTGATTGATGAGTATATTCATTACTACAATCATGATAGAATAAAAGTAAAATTAAAAGGACTGAGTCCTGTACAATACAGAACTCAGTCCTTGATTAAACCTTAACCGTTAATCTTAAACTGGTGTCTAAGAATTGGGGGTCGGTTCAAATTTTGGGCGTTTTTTATTATTTGATTGATGGTGGCGATTCTTTGGATGATTAGGCTTTGTCGATTTGGGTGGGAATTTACGTGTCTTTGGTGATTTAGTTGGGTTATTTTTGCCCACCCCAAGCTTGATAAGCTCATCATCGGATAGCTGAATACGTAGATGTTCACCCACACCGAGTTGGTGCGCCTTATCGCCCAATGACCATTGACCAACCTGATAGCGTATCAACCGCAAACACGGCAAGCCAACGTGCGCAACCATGCGGCGAACCTGACGATTTTTACCCTCAAAAATCGTCATAGACAGCCATGATGTTGGGATGGATTTGCGCTCACGGATGGGTGGATTACGCTGCCACAGCTCGATCGGCAGCTCATCTTCAGACAGATGCCTGACTACGGCAGGCAAGGTTTTACCATCTTTTAATGGCACCCCTGATGATAATTGATGCAGCTGCTCAGCGGTGGGTACATTCTCCACCTGCACAAGATAAGTTTTGCCCTGCTCTTTGGTGTTGCCTTTATTTGATGGCGTGGTGATGGCATGATTGAGCGCGCCATCATCAGTCAATATCAACAGCCCTTCGCTGTCTTTATCAAGCCTGCCCGCCACACGCAGCGTCTTATCCACAAAGAAATCCGCCAATGTCGCCATGTCGTCATTATCTTTACGAAATTGACTGTGAACACCATATGGCTTATTAAATAAAATCACATTTGCCATGTCGTTATTTTAGCTTATCCAATAAAAAACCAGATGATATGGTAACATCATCTGGTTTTGAATACTAACTTTGATTATTCAAAGATAGAATTTATTATTTGCTCTCGGTAGCTGATGGTGCTTCAACAGGTTGTGCTACTTCAGCTTGATTAGCTTCTACTTGAGTAGCTTCACTGGTTGGTGCATTACCAACTGCGGCAACTTGTTCGCCAGCTTGAGATAGAGTGAACTCAATACGACGGTTTTGGAAGCGACCTTGTTCAGTTGCGTTAGATGCTACTGGGTGGTCATAGCTTGCACCTTGAACACTTAGACGCTCAGCAGGTACACCTTTTGATACTAGGTAATCACGAACTGCGGTAGCACGCTTCTCAGACAGCTGTTGGTTGTATTCGTGAGACGCTTGGTTGTCGGTGTGACCGATGATTTTTAGTGTTGCTTCTGGTAGTGCGCTTAGCTTCGCTGCTGCTAGGTCAAGAATTTCTTGGTTCTCAGCTGGGATTTCGCTTGAGTCAGTTGCGAAGTTGATGATTTGTAGGTTTAGAGCACGTACTAGATCATCAGCAGATGCATTGTCGCCAAGACCTGAGATGGCTTGCTTAGCAGAATTGATGCTACCTGCAACAGCAGCGGCTACGTCAAGCTGTGGCTCTGCTTCTACAGTGAAGTCTGCTGGTAGGATGCCTTTAGCACCTTCGATTAGCTTAGCCACATCAGCTTCGTTACCTGCATTGAAGCGAACAGCTTTATCTGCGATGCTCACACTAGAGCTAGGTACGCCTTTCATTAGACCTAGGATTGCAGGTAGGTGGTCTGCCGCTGGCATGGTGTCAGAGTAGCCAGTCGCTGTCTCTAGTGAACACTTATCAGTGCCGAATACGCCTGCGATTGCAGTGCGGATAGAACCAAGCACGCCTTCAGAACCTGCTTGACCGCGGCAAGAATAAACCGCATTACCAGTCTCATCTACAGCGATGTTTAGAGTAGCAGGGGTTGCGTCAGCAGCGGTCATTGATGCTGGTGCTGTTTCGTCAGCATTTTGGGCAGGTGCTGCAACAGGCGCTGGCTTGTCTTGGCAGCCACGTAGTAATAGCCATGCAAGACCACCTAGGATGATCAGACCGATGATTGGCAAGATGCTCTTTAAGAAACCACCTTTCTTCTCTTCTTCGCGAACCACGTGAGTGTTTGCTGCAGCTGGCTCAACGCGTGCATGAGCAGCAGGCGCAGATTCTGTCTTAACAGCAGTAGCGGCGGCGGGCTTAGTGGCTGCAGTTGCAGCAGCTGCACCGCCTAGAAGACCAGCTGGGAGTAGCGCATATGCCCATGAAGGCAGTAGCGAGCTGAATGTTGATAGGTTATCTTTTAGGAATACAGGCAAAGAAGTTGAACCAGACAATTCTTTTAGCTTGCTAAGTACTAAAGGCGCTGACACAGCAGTTAGTGCGCTGGTAGTCGCAGTAGATAGGTTGAATTCTTTGGCAAGCTGATCATTTAGCTGAGCGGTTTGATTGATGGTATTGTTATCATTGAACACAGCATCAAGAATGCTGCGACCATTATCCAAATCCAGTGGATTCAATGCAGACAGACGAGAAAAAGCATTACCGTCGGTTAGGCGTGAAGCAAAGATGGCATAAAACGCTGAAAGCAATTTAGCCTTAACAGTGTTGTCGCCTTCGTGGGTCGCTGTCGCAGCCAAAACGTGCGGGGTAACCAGCTCAGATAAAGTATTGATAAGGTTCATAAGAAAACTCCTTTGTTTGTGTGTTTGTTTTTAATAAAATCCTAAGCCTGATCACGCTTAGAACTTGATTGTGTGTTATTGTGAACCATTTTTGAGAAATAAAAAAGACCTTAACACAATAGTTAAACAAAACACCCGCCACAAAAACCATCTGGTGGCATGTTTTTACAAAACCACCGTACAACTCACCCATTGGTTACTTAAATGCTGACATAATCCGCTGTTTTATTAAGCTCTGCGGTTGCCAAACCCATTTAAACTGATATACTAACACGCACCAAATCACAAGTTACAGGCTGTCATTTGAAGTCTAATTTGGGTATTTTAGATCGTCAGAACTTTATCGCGCCAACTTTTGTTGCAACATAACAAACCTTGCTATTTTTTGACATTGTTATCAATTCTGCAGATAGATTTACCGCCAGTATTTTGGGTGATTTGGATAAGTTTTAATCTTTTTA
>NZ_JAAELD010000144.1 GCF_024227015.1 Moraxella sp. | reverse complement strand
TGTGTTATGTCAATGTTGATTATCCCTGCCATCGACCTAAAAGACGGCAAATGTGTACGTCTAAAACAAGGGCGCATGGAGGATGATACGGTATTTAGTGATGACCCTGTGGCGATGGCAACTCAGTGGGTGGAGCAGGGCGCCAGACGATTGCACTTGGTCGATTTGAATGGGGCGTTTGATGGCGTGCCTGTCCATAAAGACGTGGTAACGGCAATCGCCAAAGCTTATCCAGATTTGCCCATTCAGCTGGGCGGTGGGGTGCGCAGCTTATCGACGATCGAGCATTATTTGTCAGCAGGGCTAAACTACATCATCATCGGCACAAAAGCATTAGAAAATCCTGAGTTCGTTGATGAAGCGTGTCGTGAATTCCCCAACTCTATCATCGTGGGCATCGATGCCAAAAATGGCTATGTGGCAACGCACGGCTGGGCGAATGTCACCGATACCAAAGCCACTGACCTTGCTAAGCGATTCGCGGACGCGGGCGTGTCATCGATCGTCTATACCGACATCGCCAAAGATGGCATGATGCAAGGCGTGAACATCGATGAGACGGTTAATCTTGCCAAAGCGTGTGGACTGCCTGTCATTGCATCAGGCGGCGTTACCAACATGAGCGATGTTGAGCAGCTAAAGCCTTATAGTGAATATCTGCTAGGCGCGATCACAGGGCGTGCCATCTATGAAGGGACGCTGGATCTGGCGACAGCGCAAGCATTTTTGGATAAGTAATTTATCAATCAAAAAAGGGCAGAATCTTCTGCCCTTTTTTGATGTCTGGTTGATATTTACTTTTTGCGTTTGGTGGGTTTTTTGTTGGTTTGAGTGGAATCCTCAATCTTCTCAACCAACGCAAAATCTACTTGCAATAAATCCATATTCACGCCAGCAACCTTAATCAAAAGCTGTTCGCCAAGTTTAAAGGTTGAGCCTTTCTCGCCAATCAAGGCTTGTTCACGCTCGTTGTATTCATAGTACTCGGCAGATAGGTTTGAGATGTGAATCAGTCCGTCAATGAACAAATCATTTAAAGTGATAAATAACCCAAAACTCGTTACGGTGGTAATCGTCCCCACAAACTCATCGCCCAAGTGCCGCCCCATATAATGGCATTTTAGCCATGTTTCTACATGACGGCTTGCTTCTTCGGCACGGCGTTCGGTGGTGGAGGTCTGCTCGCCTGCCTCGTCTAGGGTTTTGTAAATGGTAGCTTTGGGCTTGGTGTTGGTAACTTTATCCTTAATGGCTCGGTGGAGCATGAGGTCAGGATAACGGCGAATGGGGCTGGTAAAGTGGCTATACTCATCGTACGCCAAGCCAAAATGCCCGATGTTGTCAGGGCTATAATTGGCTTGCATCATGGAGCGAAGGAGCATGGAGTGAATGCTCTCGGTATCCGCTCGCCCTTCGGTCGCCTTGATGATATGTTGATAATCGGCATGGGTGGGCGACTCGGTCGGAAAAGACAGTCCAAACGATTTGACGTACTCGGACAGCTTGGCGGACTTTTCATCGCTAGGCTTGTCGTGGTTGCGATACAAGGCAGGCAACTCATGCTTTAAGGCAAAATTTGCCCCACAGGTATTGGCAAGGAGCATCATCTCTTCGATGAGCTTATGAG
>NZ_JAAELD010000143.1 GCF_024227015.1 Moraxella sp. | reverse complement strand
ATGTGCAAGCAGGTGGGTCGGTTGGACTGTCGGCAGGCGCATCCGGCGGCATCATGGGGCTTGGTGCGTTCTTATTGGCACTGGCGGTGCTGCGTGCGCCGACGATGTTCGTCTTGAATGCCAAAAGTCTATTCGTCGTGATGGCGATTAACCTTCTGATGGGGTTTGCACTGCCGGGTATTGATAATGCAGCACACATTGGCGGCGCATTGATTGGGGCGTTGTTTGGGATGATGATGTCATTGGTGTTGAAATCTAAGCTGTCGCGCGCATGGTTTTGGAGGATGTCAGTGATTGTGGCGGCAGTCTTTGGCGTGGTTTGGTGGCAGCTACATACTCAGGTGTTGGCGCTGATAGCCTAAGATAAGACCATTAGATTGCTCTTTTGAAATGTAAATACCAAGTGGCTCTGGTATCAGATAGGGTGGCGAAATTCCCATAAGCCCATTTCGCCATCATTAAGTACTGCCCCGATAACTGCCGTTACTTGATGGTTATCAAGTCGCCAGTCACCAAGAACAACTCTTTTTTTACCATCAATGTCATGCACGGCTGGTCGATGCGTATGCCCATGTATCAGAATGTCGCACGTAGCTAGGGCGTTATGGGTTGCATTGTCATTCACGTCCATGATGACGGCAGTTTTTTGGGATTTGTCGTTTTGGGATTTTTGTTTGATGTTTTGGGCGAGTTGCCTGCGCTTGGCCAGTGGCTGCTTTAGGATTAGCCAAGAGACGATGGGGTTTTGGATGATTTTGCGGTAGCGTTGATAGGCTTTATCATCGGTACACATGCGATCACCATGTTCTAGGCGCAATCTTGATGCGTTGGATAAAGTTAAAAAATAAGGTTCTTTAATCAGTGTACCACCTAGGACATCGCACAGACCTTGGCGTATCATAAAGTCGCGATTGCCATGCATGATATAAATGGCGGTCTTGTGGGATAGCTTCTTTAACTGATTTAAAATGAACGTAAGCCAATGCTCAGACTTCTGGGCATCAGATAAACTTAAATAATCATCATCACCAACCCAGCTGTCCAGCCAGTCCCCTAGGATGTAGAGTGCCTGTAGATTTGGTATAGCCATCAAATCCTGTAATAGTGCCAAAAACGCCTGATTCAGCATTGCGGTGTCGGCAGATAAATGCAAGTCGCTCACAAATACCATGCGGATGTCATGAGGCTTGGTGGTTAGAAGATGGTTGAAATCTTGCATGGCGAATCAGCGTTTGAATTTATGAGTGATGAAAATCACAAAAGGGCGAAAATTATTCCGCCCCTTGTGGTGTTTGCTTTGGGTTATTTTGAGATAACTTTGGCAGAGTTGATGACGATTGGCGTGCTAGGTACGTCTGAGTGGTAGCCATAGCGACCTGTTGCCACGCCTTTGATTTGATTAACCACATCCATGCCGTCGGTTACTTTACCGAATACCGCATAACCCCAGCCTTGTGGTGTTGGGCTTGAGTAGTTTAGGAAGTCGTTATTTTTTACGTTGATAAAGAACTGAGCAGTTGCAGAGTGTGGGTCTTGGGTGCGAGCCATGGCGATGGTGCCGATGTCATTTTTTAGACCGTTGTCAGCTTCATTCTTGATCGGTGTGCCGGTGCGTTTTTCATTCATGTCCGCATCCATGCCGCCGCCTTGAATCATAAAGCCATCGATCACGCGGTGGAAAATGGTACCGTCGTAATGACCACTTTCAACATAGTCGATGAAGTTGGCAACGGTAACAGGTGCTTTTTCGGCGTTTAGTTCGATGACGATGGCGCCGTGAGTGGTGTCAAATTGTACAACAGGCATATTCATGATTATTCCTTACAATAAAAGTTGAGTATCAAAAATGATGGCTAAATTATAGCATACCCCTAACCAAATCCCAATCAAAAGCCAAAAAAATTACACAACCCACTCGTGCGATTAAGTTATCGTCAATCTGTGCAAAACTCATGCAAAATAGAGATGCGGCTTGCCAAGTGTGAAATTGAACCCAAAGTCATACCTATGCTACAATGCCCTAAAATCATAAATCACGTATAAGAATAATGCTAAACCTTAAAACCTGCTTAAGTTTCATACTGCCTATATTGATACTGACCGGCTGCGCAAGTATCGAGTCATCAGATCGACAAATTCAGCGTGCAGAATTATGGCAGTCGCCATCAGTCAGCTTTCCTAACAATGCCAGTAAAGCCGAGCGAATCCGTGCCATTGCCATCAGAGAGCACCGAGCATGGGGCGAGCCTTTTATTACTGCTCAGGGACACATCGCCAAGTATGACCATTATGAATCAGAGAACGCTCGATTGACAGAGGGGGTTCGTGCGTGGGAGCGTGTGACAGCGTATTGGCGCGACAGCGGTGTTCTGCCGCGGTTAGATAGATCGTTTAATTATCAAAGCTGTAATAAGCTGGATATGAGTCAGAATTCTAGCACGAACATCTGCCGAGCTTTTGCCAGTGATGTGGCATGGTCGGCAGCGTTCATCTCTTATGTGATGGCGCAGGCGGGGATTGAGGATTTTTATGTATCGCCGCGCCATTATGATTATATGTATCGCGCGTGGCAGCAGAAGGGCAGTTATCACGCCAAGGATCCTGCGCAGACAGCACCCAAGGTCGGGGACATGCTGTGCTATGTGCGTGGTGGATCATCTCTGTCTAGCTATGAGGCGCTGACTGACCATATGGCAAACCAATTTGGAGGGCTGCCTGCACACTGCGACATCGTCACGCAGATTCACCAGTCTAAGGCAGAAGCATGGCTAATTGGCGGCAATGTGCTACACGCCGTCATGCTAAGAAAGCTACCCATCGATGATGGTGGTCGTTTCATCTTGCCTCAATACCAAGGGGAATGCAGTCCGCAAAGTGAGCTATACTGCAATCTTAATCAGCAAAATTGGCTGATGTTATTACAACTTCAACCCTAAATATTAAGAGTGCATCGAAGTGCTTATAAAAATTCTACAATTTGTTTTTGTGGAATTTTTTTATTGCCATAAACTGTGTTAAAATAGCTTGATTTATGATAATTTTGGGCGATGAATTGCCCTTAAAAATAACTGAAAAAGGTAATCCATGACCGACATCACCACTGAGAAGAATGATTTTATTCGTCAGATTATTCGTGACGACTTGGCGAGTGGCAAGCACGACAGCATCGTCACTCGCTTTCCACCAGAGCCGAACGGCTATCTGCACATCGGACACGTCAAATCCATCTGCCTAAACTTTGGCGTGGCAAAAGAGTTTGACGGCTTGTGCAATCTTCGCTTTGATGACACCAACCCAACTGCTGAAAAGCAGGATTATGTGGACAGTATTAAGGCGGACGTTGAGTGGCTTGGCTTTAAATGGGCGGGCGATGTGCGTTATGCGTCTCATTATTTTGATCAGCTGCACGCATGGGCAATTCAGCTCATTAAGCAAGGCGATGCTTATGTGGATTTTCAGACGCCTGATGAGATTCGTGAGCATCGCGGTGGCTTTGGTAAGCCGTCTGTCGAATCGCCGCAGCGAAATGCGACCATCGAAGAGAACTTGGCGCACTTTGATGACATGAAAAATGGCAAATACAAAGAAGGTCAAGCCGTACTTCGTGCTAAGATTGACATGAATCATGCCAACATGAACATGAGGGATCCTGTCATCTATCGCGTCATGCACGCCCATCATCATCAGACGGGCGATAAATGGTGCATCTATCCGATGTACGATTATGCCCATCCACTATCAGATGCGATTGAGAACATCACGCATTCGCTGTGCACGCTGGAGTTTGAAGATCATCGCCCGTTTTATGATTGGGTGGTTGAGAAAGTTGGCTTTGAAGTGCCACCGCGTCAGTATGAATTTAGCCGTCTAAACCTTGACCATACCCTAACTTCTAAGCGCAAACTAAAACGCTTGGTAGACATGGGTGTCGTCTCAGGCTGGGATGATCCGCGCATGCCAACTGTGGCTGGTATGAGACGCCGCGGATATCCTGCTGAGGGTTTACGTGATTTTTGTGAGCGCATTGGCGTGTCCAAGGCGGATGGTGTGGTTGATTTTCGTCAGTTGGAATTTAGTGTGCGTAGCGCGCTTGAGAATGCCACCGCGCGTGGCATGGCGGTGTTAAGACCGCTGAAAGTCACCATTACTAACTTTGATGAGGCGGTGGCAGACTTTGAAAATCTTAAAAAAGACACCGTTAAGGCGCGTTTGGATGATGGCGTACTTTGGCTAACTCAGCCTAAGCATCCAAATGTTGATATGGGCAATCGTGAAATCCCATTCACCAAGACCATCTATATTGATCAGACGGATTTTGAAGTGAACCCACCGGCAGGCTATAAGCGACTATCACCAGAGAACCGTGAAATCCGCCTACGTAACAGCTACATCCTAAAAGTAGAGGAGCACATCACCGATGATAATGGTGACGTGGTCGAGTTGATCGCCACCATCGATCCTAAGACGCTGGGTAACAACCCTGAAGGGCGCAAGGTCAAAGGTGTGATTCACTGGGTGTCAGCAAGTCACGGTGTGGATGCAGTGGTGCGCCTGTATGAGCATCTATTATTAGAAGATGATGAGATCAATCAAGATGCCACCTTGCACGAGAAAGACATGCTTGATGCGGATACGGACGCTGATACACTATGGATTAAGCAGCACCTAAATCCTAATTCGATCACGACCTATCAAGCGGTGGTTGAGCCATCTTTGGCAGAAGTGTCAGGCAGTGAGAGATTCCAGTTCGAACGTGAAAGTTACTTTGTGGCGGACATTGTCGAGACGACCAAAGAGCTGCCTGTATTTAACCAGATCGTTGGCTTAAAAGATGGCTTTTAATATTAGTCAACCAATTAACCGCATGTTCATCGTGCGGTTTTTTTATTTGCATTCAAAAAATTAAATCCCCGACCATCAATCAATTAATGCGTAAAATCCCCAAATATGATAAAGTAGTCAGTTAAAATAAACAAAATAACAGAGTGAATGTATGAAGATTTTGTTAGCCAATCCGCGTGGTTTTTGTGCCGGCGTGAATAGAGCCATCGCCATCGTTAATGAGGCATTACGTCGTTTTAATCCGCCCATTTATGTGCGTCATGAAGTGGTGCATAATAAATTCGTGGTTGAGGATCTTGCCAACCGTGGGGCGATATTCGTTGAAGAGCTGGATGAAGTGCCTGATGGCGCGATTGTGATCTTCTCGGCGCACGGCGTATCTAAGGCGGTAGAGGATGAGGCAGCGCGCCGTGATTTGACTGTGTTCGACGCTACTTGTCCTTTGGTGACCAAAGTTCATATCGAGGTGGGTAAATTTGCCAAAGAAGGCATGGATGCGATTTTGATTGGGCATGCAGGACATCCCGAGGTTGAAGGGACAATGGGGCGATTTGATACGACCTTTGGCGGGCGCATTCATTTGGTTGAGGATGCTGATGATGTTGCAAATTTGAACTTTGATGAAGATAAAGAGCTTGCTTTTGTCACTCAGACCACGCTGTCGATGGATGATACGGCTGTGGTGATAGATGCACTAAAGGATAAATTCCCACAAATCAACGCCCCGCGCAAGGATGACATCTGCTACGCCACCCAGAATCGTCAGGACGCGGTAAAGTCATTGGCGGCAAACTGCGACATCGTTCTGGTGGTCGGATCGCCAAATTCTTCTAATTCTAACCGCCTAAGGGAGCTTGCCGAGCGACTGGGTGCTAAGGCTTATCTTATTGATAACGCTAGCCAAATGGATCGTTCATGGTTTGATGGTGTGGCATGTGTGGGTGTAACGGCAGGCGCATCAGCCCCTGAGGTGCTTATCCAAGAAGTGCTAGACACCCTGCAATCATGGGGCGCCCAAAGCCCAGAAGAGATCAGTGGCATCGAAGAGAATGTTACATTTAGCCTGCCAAAATCCTTGCGTGCGTGATTGGTCTGGATTTAAGAATCAAAACAAAGAAGAATTACAATGACAAAGCTTAATTTATCACTGCGCTACACAGGTGAGATTGATGATGAACTGGTTCAGGCGTTCGGTTCTGTGACTTTGGCGCGTGTGCTGCTCGCTCGTGGCATTCACGATGAGGCACAGCTAGATACTTCGGTGGGGCAGCTGTTGCCTGCATCTGACTTAACAGGACTTGATGAGGCAGCGACTTTAATCAGTCAAGCGATCGATGAACAAAAGCGTATTTTGATCGTAGGTGACTTTGATTGTGATGGCGCAACTTCAACAGCGCTCATGGTTCGCTGCCTAAAAGAGATGGGTGCTGATGTGAATTTCTTGGTGCCTGATCGATTTAAATTTGGTTATGGATTGACACCAGAGATCGTCAGTTATGGTGCTGAGGAATTTAACCCAGAGGTTATTATCACCGTGGATAATGGCATCTCAAGCCATGACGGCGTCATGCGCGCCGATGAGCTTGGCATCCAAGTCATCATCACAGATCACCATCTGACCACCAAGCCATCACCGAGTGCCGCCGCTGTCGTGAATCCCAACCAACAAGGCTGTAATTTCGGCAGTAAATCCTTGGTCGGTGTGGGTGTGGCATTCTATGTCATGGGTCGTGTGGCACGTATTCGCCGTGAAGCAGGGCTGTCAACGACGAGTGTCGCCAAGTATCTAGACCTTGTGGCGCTAGGTACGGTGGCAGATGTTGGCACATTAGATCAGAACAATCGCATCTTGGTGACGCATGGGGTAAATGCCATTCGTGGTGGACGAGCTTGTCATGGTGTGCTTGCGATATTAGAGCAGTCGGGTCGCGACCATGAGAAGATCAGTAGCGATGACTTGGGTTTTGCCATTGCACCTCGAATTAACGCTGCAGGACGTATGGATAACATGCGCACAGGCGTTGAGTGCTTATTGGCGGATGATTGGAGCCGAGCGCATACGCTGGCGTTAGAGTTGAATAAATTAAACCACTCGCGCCGCGCCAT
>NZ_JAAELD010000142.1 GCF_024227015.1 Moraxella sp. | reverse complement strand
CATGGACTGACTTCCCAAAAATGGGTGGTGTTCGGACACGGTGAAGTGCGTTAATTTTTAATGATTCAAAACAAATAAAGGCAGATTTAAAAACCTGCCTTTATTTTATTTACCGTTTGATAATTAATCCAAGAATGCAAAGTGATCAATGTCCATCTTCGTCATGACTTCGCTAGGTGTGGTCATGGCGTTGGCATGTGCGTCACTTCTTGGTAGGATTTTCTCGAAGTAGAATTCAGCGGTCTGAGTCTTCGCCAGATAGAATTCATAAGGCTGTTCACCGCCGTTTTTCATCTTGTCGAAGGCAACTGCTGCCATGCGCGCCCAGTGATATGCCATCATCACATAGCCTGAGTACATTAGGTAGTCATCAGAAGCCGCAGAGACGATTTCGCGGTCTTTGCGTGCGGCGATGAGTAGGCGTGCGGTCAGCATGTTCCATTCAGCACATAGCTTGGTCAGCGCCCAGACGTATTGGCGCATTTCTTTATCAAGGGCGTATTCGCTGCACCATTTCATGATGCCCGCGGTATAGTCACGCACGATCTTACCAGCGCCGTTTAGTAGGACTTTACGACCCAGTAGGTCAAGTGCTTGTACGCCTGTGGTGCCTTCGTATAAGGTGGCGATGCGGGCATCACGAGCGATGAGCTCCATGCCAGTTTCTTTGATGTAGCCATGCCCACCGTAGATCTGTTGTCCGTGTTTGGCGCACTCAATACCAAGCTCGGTTAAGAAGCCTTTTAGGATGGGTGTATAGAATCCTAGCTTGTCATCCCATTTTTTGATACCTTCTTCATCACCTTTAGCGACTGCATTCGCCAGATGGTCGGCGTAGCGTGCTGAGTGATAAGTCATCGAGCGACCACCTTCAGAGAAGGCTTTTTGGATCAGAAGCATGCGACGTACATCAGCGTGATGAATGATCGCGTCACCTGCTTGATCAGGCTCTTTGGTGCCTGACAGGGCGCGCATCGAGCGACGTTCTTTGGCGTATGGCAATGAGTTCTGGAAAGCCAGTTCCATGTGCGACAGACCTTGGATGCCTGTGCCGATACGCGCGGTGTTCATATAGGTGAACATGGCTTTTAGGCCTTTGTTGGGCTCGCCAATAAGATAACCTGTCGCACCGTCGAAGTTTAGGACGCAAGTTGCACTGGATGAGATGCCCATCTTTTGTTCGATCGAGCCACAAGTCACCGCATTGCGCTCACCCATTTCGCCATCAGCGTTTACAAGGAATTTTGGCACGATGAATAGTGAGATGCCTTTGGTGCCAGCGGGCGCATCTGGCAGACGAGCCAGAACAATATGTACGATGTTGTCGGTCAGGTCGTGTTCACCGGCACTGATGAAAATCTTAGTGCCTGTAATGGCATAACTGCCGTCGTCATTGGGTGTGGCGCGAGTTTTCATTTGGTTTAGGTCGGTGCCCGCCTGAGCTTCGGTAAGACACATCGTGCCTGACCATTCGCCGCTGATTAGCTTGGGTAGATAAGTGTTTTTTTGGCTCTCGTCGCCATATTGTAAGATGGTGTTTACCGCGCCGATAGACAGGCCTGGGTACATTGCCCATGGCCAGTTGGCGGTGCCCATCATCTCAGATTTGATGAGGTTAAGTGACATTGGCAGATTCATGCCGCCGAATTCTTCTGGGTAAGAGATGCCTTGCCAGCCACCTTCCATGAAAGCTTGATAGGCTTCTTTAAAGCCCTTTGGTGTGGTGACTTCGCCTTCTTTGAAATGACAGCCTTCTTCGTCGGCTGCTTGATAGACAGGCGCAAGCATGTTCTCAGCGAAGTCAGCAAAGCCTTGTAGAATCATATCTACCGTCTCAGCATCGGCATTCTTGCCATTATCTAGAGTTTGGTAGTGGCCTTGGTAGTCGAGCACTTCATTCATCAAAAATTTGATGTCGCGTAAGGGGGCTTTATAAGTCAGCATAATCAATCCTTGGTTGTCTAAAAAAACTGGGCATGACGTTGCCATGCCCATTCACTATACAATAGATTTATTAAAATGACTTAAAATTTCTGTCACTAATAACTTATTTTCATAATAAACTATATTTATTATGAATTTATTTTATTATTAATGTACTTATCCCAATCCACTTTATCCAGATCGATGCGCTTGCCTGTCCACAGTTCAAAGGCGAGTTTGGCCTGCTGAATGAGCATACCATAGCCATCACAGCAGCGTACGCCTTGACGGTCAAAGTGCGCCAAGAACTCTGATGGCTTACCGTACATCATGTCGTAGGCGAAGCCTGCACGTACGCCATCAGACAGCTCTAGCGTCTGCCCTGTGGTGGTGGCACTCGTGGCGTTGATGATGACGTCAGCATAAAAATCGCCTGACTTTAGGGTGTGTAATTCATTGATGTCAATGCTGCCAAACTCTTCAAAGTCTGCCTTTAAGGCTTCGGCGCGCGCTAATGTTCGGTTAAAGATGGTCAGGCGTGCACCTTGTTCGATGAGTGGCAGAATCGCCCCGCGTGTCGCGCCGCCTGCGCCGATGATGGCGATGTGCGCACCCTGTAGAGTGACACCTTTATCCAACAGATCCGCCACCAATCCGCGCCCGTCAGTGTTATCCCCGAATAGCTTACCGTCTCGCAGGGCTAAGGTATTAACTGCTTTGGCGGTTGTGGCGTATTCGCTTAGGCTGCCTGTCTGACTGCACAGCTCAAAGGCGATCTCCTTGAATGGCAAGGTCACGTTCGCGCCCACGCCACCGCCATTAAAGAACGCTTCAACCACCGCATGAAAGCTATCTTTATCATCAGGGCAAAGCTGACGACGATAGCTAATATCAAGCCCGACACTGTCAGCGAATGTGTGATGAAGGTCGGGGCTTTTTGAGTGGGCGATGGGGTTGCCGATGACGATAAAATGCTGCATGAATGATCCAGAATAATAAGAGCTAATGTTTGGGGTATTTTTACTGCATTATCGAAAAAATAGCAAGTTTTTTAAAACTTAGGTAAAATACAACGAACTTTACTTGGATGATTGATATGACCACCAAACCAACCAAATCTAAGCTGCCTTTCTTGCTCATTGGGGTGCTTATCGCGCTGGCGATTGTGCTTTTTATGACTTTTCGCCCTGTTGCGCCCCAAGAAAAAGTCGTCCAAGATGATGGCGAAGCGCGTGTCTATGAGCCGGTGGTCTATGATGTGGAAAATTGGGCAAGCACACCCAAGCAAGACACGAATATTCAGGAGCTAAAGGCAAAAATAGTCACGACCGCCACCCAAGAGGATGGTCTGGATTATTATGGCAATCACGCCACCAAATATCGATTCAGCGCACGCCATGAGCCGCCGCTATATGTCGTGGAGTCAGATGAGGTGCTTGAGATTGCTTGGTATTATGCTGCACCTAAAGACAACGACGACCAAAAACGTGCAAGCTTAGATTATGCCAAGCGCATCCATTCGCTAATGGGCGCCTTTGATGGCAAAAAAGGCGAAAATCTGGTCAGAACCATCCTACAAAACCCCAACAAGCCATATGCAACCACCGACAAAGGCGAAAAGGTTGCGGGCATGATCACGGCTGACTGTATGAATTATCAATGCCGCATCATTCTCCAAAAATAACTTGGCATACATCATGACGACAACTTATTATCTGCTTAGAGAGTCTGATCAGCAGGCGCTTACCAAGTGCGATGGCATCATGGATGAGCGCGGCTTGGCTTATGGGGACGGGTTTTTTAGCACCATTGGCGTTCATGATGGATGTGTGCTATGCGCTGAAAGTCATCGGGAGCGGCTTGTCAGGTCGGCAGATCGCCTAGAATTATCATTCGACGTAGATGGTGTGATGGCGGCTCTATATCGCCTAGCGAAGGACATTCAAGAAGGCATCCTAAAAATTATCATCACTCGCGCACCCCAAGAAGTGCGCGGCTATGGCTATCTCAATCAATGCGCGCAAGTCTTTATCAAATCAACAGCATCACACATTTATGATAGTGTGGAATTCGTATCGGACGTGCCTTGTCAGAAGGCAGGCAGGGCAGTCTGTCTTGATGAGAGAGTGTCACTGCGCACGCCCAGATTTGTTGGGCTTAAGCTCATCAGTAGTCATGAGCAAGTTTTTATTCATAAAGCTTTATTGGATCATCAAAAATCTAATTCTGGCATTGCAGAAGGTCTGATTAAGAGTACATCAGGCGACTGGGTCAGTGGCACGATGAGCAATGTCTGCTACTGCATTGATGGTGTGTGGTATACGCCGCCCATCACGGATGCGGGTGTGGATGGCGTGATGCGCCGAACCTTGATTTCAAAGTTTAACATTAAGGCTCGCAAGCTTACAGACGATGATCTAAAGCGCATCAGCGGCATGTTCTTTTGTAATGCGGTGCGTGGCATCATGCCGATCGATGCGCTAATTATGGACGGCGGTATTCTGCAGTTAAGCCAGCACATCCATACCCTGCCATCAAACAGTCATTAGGCTGACTTATAATGTAAATCGCCTTAACCAAAATGCCTGATGCGCCGTTTCAAAAACATGATACAATACGGTAATTTTTATTTTTATTGACACAGCCAAAAGCCATGCCAAATTCAAAAAAAACCACCAAAAAAACCACCGTCAGACCTAACCAAAGGCGTAATAACACCCCAAAGAAAAGCGCCGTTTCTAAGCTGATTTGGTTTGGAATATTGGCCGCTGTCTTGCTATGGTGCGTCATCGTGTACAGCACCATCTTCGCTAAGACGGATCGACAGGCGCAGACGCTGGAAGTCAAAAAAGGCGATACTTATCACAGTCTACTGGTCAAAGATAAATGGCAAACCTCCGCATTGGCATCAAGCGCGGCAACCAAACTATACCTTAAAGTCCACGCGCGCACGCCACTTCAAGAAGGTATCTATCAAATCCCTGCCAACGCCAGCCTAAAACAGGTCGTCGATATCTTATCGCAAGGCGCTGAAGTTCGCATGATTAAGGTGCAGATCATCGAGGGTAAGACAGTCAAGGACTTATATAATACCCTAAAAAACACCGATGGCGTGACGCTTGAAATCCTGACCCCGCGCGCTGATGGTTATTCATGGGCGGATGTTGCCCGTGATAATGAAGCTGTGTCAAAGGCGCTTGGCATCACCACCGTGAATGGGAATTTAGAAGGGCAGTTCGCACCGAATACTTATACTTTTGATCATGGGACAACCGACCGCCAAATTCTAAAAAGACTCTATGATGATCAGCAGACTGCTTTGGCGAATGCATGGGAGGGTCGTGCGCCAGACTTGCCTTATAACAACAGCTATGAGGCGCTCATCATGGCAAGCATCATCGAAAAAGAAACCGGACTGGCAGAAGAGCGTCATAAGGTCGCGGCGGTATTCATCAACCGCATGCGTAAGAACATGCGCCTACAGACGGATCCGACCATCATTTATGGGCTGTTTGATCGCTATGATGGCAAGATTTATCGTTCTAATATTAACGAAAAAACTGACTACAACACCTATCAGATTGATGGTCTACCGCCGACGCCGATCGCATTGCCATCAAAGGCCGCCATCGAGGCCGCCATGCATCCTGAAGATACAGACGTTATTTTCTTTGTGGCGACAGGCAATGGCGGTCATAAGTTTAGCCGCACTTTGGATGAGCATAACAAGGCAGTGGCAGAATATCGCGCAGTCATGAAATCCAAGAATCAATAAGGCAGCACCTCATGAATACATCAGCCAAAGCTCAATCTCAGACGCCTAAGTTCATCAGCTTTGAAGGCACGGAAGGTGTGGGTAAGACGACCGCCATTGATGGGTTTTGTCGATACTTGACGTCTCAAGGCATCGATCATGTGCGTACGCGTGAGCCAGGTGGTGCTGATGTGGCGGAAGTTATTCGCGAGATTTTATTAAATAAAAACAACACCTTGCACGATGATACTGAGCTGTTACTCATGTTCGCTGCACGCGCCGACCATCTGCATAAGACCATCTTGCCTGCTCTGGCAGCGGGTAAATGGGTGGTGTGTGACCGCTTTATCGACAGTACGGTCGCCTATCAAGGATTTGGACGGTTTGATGGTGATGCGGCGGCACTTGATAAAATCGAACTGCTGATTGCCAATTTTGTCCCTAGACTGCCTGATGTGACGCTGTGGTTAGATTTGGATGTGGCGACAGGCATGGCTCGTGCCGCTAAGCGCAGTCAGGCCGATCGATTCGAATCGCTGGACACGAGTTTTTTTGATCGAGTGTATCAAGGGCTTCTATATCAGTTCAATCACGCGCCCACGCGCATTCGCCGTATCGATGCCAGCGGGGAGGCGGATGAGGTGTTGTCGCGCATCGTTGGTGCGGTAGGCGTGTGAGAAACGTGTAAGCTTGTTAAGACTTTGGCAAGTTTTTACTAAGAAGTCTCACTTGACGGCTCGGATGATTTTTAAGATACTAACCCACCATTTATTTTAAAATTCATGATCATGTTAAATCACACTTCGTTAAGTAAGCATCTATTTAGACCCGCTATTTTGGCGGCTGCCCTGTCATTATCAGTCATTTTACCCAGCCCTGCCACATCAGCGCATGCGATGGTTCAGGTGGATTTTGCTGATTTGGTGGAGCGTGTGTCCAGCGGGGTTGTGCGCATCTCAACCACTAAGCCCATCAGTGAGGAGATGCTGAGCCGCAACGCCCAAACTTCACAGCTGCTGCGCGAATATTTGGGCGAACATGCAGGCAATGCGCCAACCATTGAGCATGGATTTGGCACGGGATTTTTTATCACTAAGGATGGTTATATCTTAACCAACCATCACGTCGTCAAAGGCTCAGACAGCATCACAGTAACTCTAAACGATCGCACCGAAATGGATGCCACGCTCATCGGCTCTGACGAAGCGTCTGACATCGCTGTTCTAAAGGTAGAAGGGATGAACTTTCCAGCGCTGACCATGTCTAGAAATGAGCTGCGTGTGGGCGAGCCTGTACTTGCCATCGGTTCGCCTTTTGGCTTTGATTATTCGGCATCGGCGGGCATCGTATCTGCCAAATCACGAAACATGACGCCTGAGGCGACCGTGCCATTCATTCAATCGGACGTGGCCTTGAATGAAGGCAATTCAGGAGGACCGCTATTTAATAAGCGAGGCGAGGTCGTCGGCGTGAACTCGCACATCTTTAGCGACACGGGCGGCTACATGGGGCTGTCATTCTCAATCCCGATTGATACCGCCTTGCACATCTATGAGCAGATCAAGACGACAGGCAGAGTACGCCGCGCTGCGATGGGGCTCGTGGTTCAGGATGTTGATAGAAATCTGGCTGAGGTATATGGGCTGTCACGCCCACAGGGTGCGCTATTGACCCGCGTGGCAGTCGATTCACCTGCGGATCGAGCTGGGCTTCGACCTGGTGATCTGGTGCTAAATTTCAATGGTCACGCCATCACGCACGCCGCCGAGATGCTAAATCTGCTTAATCGTGCCAAGCCTAACGACAGCTTTAACCTAACCTACCAACGTGGCAATCAAAAATACGTCGCTCAAGGCACCTTCGCCGAAGCGCCCAGCGATGTGCCAGCAGGCGGTCAGCATCAGAGCAATAACGGACTTCGCCTAGGCTTGCGTCTAAAAGAGCTGTCTCCCGCCGAAGCGCAAGCACTTGCCAGCTTTGGGGTGAATGGCGGCGTGATGATTACTTCGGTCAATCCAATGGGGCTTGCGGCGCGTACGGGCATTCAAGTGGGTGATGTGATCCTTGGGCTTAATAGCCACCCAACCAGAAGCGCCGATGAGATGGCGGTCGCTGTAAAAAGCCTGCCCCGCGAAGGTGTCGTGCCTGTTCAGCTGATCCGTCAAGGTACGCCTGCCATCATCGGAATGCGTATCGAATGACCAAAATAAATTTCATAAAATCCATCAAAACCCAAATTAATTATGATAAACTAAGCTAATTTAATACATATCAATGGCTTTATTATGACAGATTATCAAGACATTAAATCTAAACTAAAAGGCTCAATCACCGCGTTGGTCACGCCCATGAAGGACGATGGCGCAGTAGATTATGACGCATTAGGTAAGTTGATTGATTGGCAGATTGCCGAAGGTACGCACGCACTTGTGGCAGTGGGAACGACTGGCGAATCGGCGACTTTGTCAATGGATGAGCACATTGATGTGATTCGGTTTTTTGTGAAGCATGTGGCAGGACGTGTGCCTGTGATTGCAGGTACGGGCGCGAATAACACCTTGGAGGCGATCGAGCTGACCCAGGCCGCCAAAGAAGCAGGCGCGGACTGTGCGCTTTTGGTTGCACCTTACTATAATAAGCCAACCCAAGAGGGCATCTACCAGCACTACAAGGCGATCAGCGAAGCGGTCGACATGCCGCAGATGCTATATAATGTGCCAGGTCGCACCATTGTCGATATTAGCCAAGAGACGGTTGAGCGTTTGATGAATTTGCCGAACATCGTCGCCATCAAAGACGCGACAGGTAGCCTAGAGCGTGGCGCAGCATTGGTAAAAGCAGTTGGCGATCACATGGTTGTGCTTTCAGGTGATGATCCAACGGCGCTTGAATTCATTAAGCTTGGCGCCCGTGGCAATATTTCTGTGACCTCTAATATCGCGCCTAAGGCGATGAGTCAAGTATTTGAGCTGGCTTTGGCGGGTGATTTTGATAAAGCAAGCGAAATCCACGACACGGTTAAGCATCTTCACAATGATCTATTTTGTGAATCAAGCCCACAACCTGCCAAATACGCTCTATATAAAATGGGTAAAATCGGCAAAGGCATTCGTCTGCCATTGGTGTGGCTGTCAGAACAGAATCAGCCCGTGGTTGATGCAGCATTAACAAAAGTTCAATTGGCTTAATCATTCGGTCAATTTGCAAGGATAATATATGAATCACATGACAAAAATTGGCGTAGCCTTAGTTGCGCTTAGTGTTGCCTTGACAGGCTGTAGCACCACCAAAAACTGGCTAGGCAAACGCAATAATGGCAGTCTAGACTACCAACAAAGCCAAAAAATCGACCCGATTAAGCTACCTGCCAATCAAGCGACCGCTGAATTCACTCCGTTGTATCAAACGCCAAATCTTGGCGCAAGCCCAATTAACTTGACCAATGATTCTGGTAAGCAGTATGAGCTGCCAAAGCCACCAACCGCAGCCCATTAATTTTTTATTTATTGCGACTTTTTGAGAAATATCATGGAAAAACAAGCCCTACTTTATACTGGTAAAGCCAAGTCTGTTTATGAGACTGAGCACGAAGATTATTTGGTATTGCATTTTCGCAATGACGCATCAGCCTTCAATGGCGAGAAGATAGCGCAGCTTGATCGCAAAGGCAAAGTAAATAACCGCTTCAATGCGTTCATCATGCAAAAATTGAGCGAAGCGGGCATCGAGACGCATTTTGAGCGTCAGCTGTCTGATGATGAGGTGCTGGTAAAACGCCTAAAAATGATTCCTGTTGAATGCGTGGTGCGTAACTATGCTGCAGGTGGTCTGATGAAGCGTCTTGGCTTGGCTGAGGGCTTGCCGCTATTGCCACCAACTTACGAGCTGTTCTATAAGGATGACAAGCTTGGCGATCCGATGCTGTCTGAATCAACCGCCATTGCCCTAGGTTATGCCACGGCTGACGAGCTTGAGCAGATGAAAACCCTAACTTATAAAGTGAACGAAGTTCTATCTAAAATCTTTGATGATGCAGGCTTGATGTTGGTTGACTTTAAGCTAGAATTTGGTCTATTCCACGGCCGTATTGTTCTTGGCGATGAATTTTCTCCAGATGGTTGTCGCCTGTGGGATAAAGAAACCAAGAAAAAACTGGACAAAGACCGTTTCCGCCAAGGCTTGGGCGATGTGGTTGAAGGTTATGAAGAAGTTGCACTGCGCATCGGCGTGCCTTTGGAAGACTGATCAAATGAACAAAAAACCCAAGCGATGTCTTGGGTTTTTTATTGCTAGAATAACGGCATTCAAAAAGGTGTTCAAGCTAACACTCATCATTGGAGGGGGTAATGGTAAATAAGTTTTATAAATTCATTGGTTATATCCCAGAAACTGATCTGGAGAAAGTCAAAACTGCTTTATTCAAGGCGGGCGCAGGACAGCTTGGTGGGTATAGTCACTGCTCATGGCAGGTGCTTGGTTTGGGGCAGTTCAAGCCGCTAAAGGGTGCAGACCCTGCTATTGGTGAAATCGATAAGATTGAATACGTCTCAGAATGGCGAGTGGAGACAGTCGTGCCAGCTGACAAGCTCTCTGCAGTCGTAGCGTCCTATAAGCAGGCGCATCCTTATGAAGTGCCTGCCTATGAGGTGTATGAGATGATTGATATTTAACAACTCTTAAGATTAGCAAAACCCCAAGTCATCGCT
>NZ_JAAELD010000141.1 GCF_024227015.1 Moraxella sp. | reverse complement strand
GAGATTTATAAAAAGGTTAAAGCGACTGCCACTCGACTGGATTATCACGTTTTAAAAACGTCATTGCCTAAACGTTCACGAACCGCCCATAAAGGCTTATTTGGACATCTGTTGGTTATCGGCGGAGATAGCGGGATGATAGGGGCTGCACGTTTGGCAGCAGAAGCGGCGGCTAGGGTAGGTGCAGGGCTTATCAGTGTAGCGACTCGTGCTAACCATGCCGCGCTTCTGAATATCACACGCCCAGAAATTATGAGTCATGGCGTGGAAACGGTAGAAGAACTTGAGCCGCTTTTAGATAAAGCCAATGTGGTTGCCATTGGTCCTGGATTGGGTCAATCAAGTTGGGCGCAAGGACTGTTAAAGGCTGTAGAGGAATTACAAAAGCCTATCGTTGTAGATGCCGATGCCCTTAATTTACTCGCTAAAACCCCTTTTCGTTTTTACAATAGCGTGTTGACTCCGCATCCAGGGGAGGCTGCCCGCTTATTGGAAATGTCCACTGCTGAGATTCAGGCAGATCGATTTGCTGCTGTACGCGCCCTGCAAGTACGCTTTGGCGGTGTGTGTCTTCTCAAAGGGGCTGGTACATTAGTGGCTGATGCTAATAACCAAGTGGGAATTTGCACAGTCGGCAATCCAGGTATGGCTTGCGGTGGTATGGGCGATGTACTTACGGGAGTCATTGCTGGTTTACTGGCACAAGGTTTTTCTACCATAGAAGCGGCGCATTTAGGTGTCTGTTTGCATGGTAAAGCAGGGGATCATGCGCTTGTCATTTATGGCGAGCGCGGTTTATTAGCAAGTGATTTATTACCCTGGTTACGTTATTACGCTAATCCAAAATTGAAATCATAATGGAACTTATTCCTACAGCCACCGCTATGGAAAATTTTGGCTGCCATTTAGCACGAGCTTGTCATCATCGCGCTATTTTACATTTATGCGGAGATTTAGGAGTTGGAAAAACCACATTGGTAAGAGGGTTTTTACAGGCACTGGGACACAGGGGTATAGTAAAAAGTCCCACTTATACGTTAGTTGAACCTTATCAAATTGGTGAATATCAGATTTACCATTTTGACTTCTATCGTTTAGGTGATCCAGAAGAATTGGAATATTTGGGCATACGCGATTATATTGATGGGAATGTCTTATGCTTAATTGAATGGCCAGAAAAAGGGGGCGCTTTCACGCCCGCACCTGATGTGCAAATTCAGTTATCCCATCACGCCGAAGCCCGTCTTTTGGAATTAAAAGCCTGTAGCGAAATAGGGCAGAGTATTATTGCTCATCATAAGCGAATGGCGGATTGAGTGATGTAACGCTTCCCCACCAGACACAGTCAATGCCATTAAGTTAAG
>NZ_JAAELD010000140.1 GCF_024227015.1 Moraxella sp. | reverse complement strand
CTAGGAACTCGGCGGCAATGGCAGATTCTATGCCGCTTTGATTAAGCACCGCTCGCAGTTCGCTGGCGGTTTCGCCACTTTGTGAGCTGTGAGCCTCGTCCACGATGACCGCAAAGCGCTTACCTGTGGTATCAAGCTCAATCGTCACCCCTTGCTTGGCACGGGTGGCGATACTGTTCATGACATAGGGGAATTTTTGAATGGTGGTGATGATGATTGGCACATTGCCTGCTAGAGCACGAGTGAGCTGGTGCGTGTCTTCATCAATCTTTTGTACCACGCCATCGGTCTGCCCAAATTGTGCCACGGTATCTTGTAGCTGTCTGTCTAGCACCACACGGTCAGTAATGACAATCACCGAATGAAAAATCTTATCATCATCGGCATTGTGTAGTGATGACAGCTGATGAGCCAGCCACGCAATGGTGTTGGACTTGCCAGAGCCTGCCGAATGCTGAATCAGATAATTTTTACCTGCCCCATACTCCTTACTATGAGCAACCAGCTGACGCACCGCATCTAGCTGATGATAACGGGGAAAAATCATCGCTTCATGGGTCACATAACGAAACCCTGCTTCGGTGCGGATTTTCTTTTCTTCTTTTTGTAAATGT
>NZ_JAAELD010000139.1 GCF_024227015.1 Moraxella sp. | reverse complement strand
CGAGCCGAGCAGGATGAATTTGCCCTAGGCTCACATGTCAAAGCGACCAAAGCCACCCAAGAAGGGCGGTTTGACAAAGAAATCGTGGGCGTAGAAGGGCATGATGAGCAGGGTAATTTGCAGTTATGCACGGTGGACGAAGTCATTCGTTTTGATGCCAATATTGAGAGCTTACAAAAACTCAGACCCGTATTTGACCCTGTAAACGGCACGGTAACGGCAGGCTCATCATCTGCCTTATCAGACGGTGCGTCCGCCATGCTCATCATGTCGGCAGGCAAAGCCAAAGAGCTTGGGCTGACCCCACGAGCCAAAATTCGCTCCATGGCAGTGGCAGGGTGCGATGCGGCGATTATGGGCTATGGTCCTGTCCCTGCCACGCAAAAGGCACTAAAACGAGCAGGGCTGTCTATCAGCGACATTCAGACGGTTGAGCTAAACGAAGCATTCGCCGCCCAAGGCTTGTCGGTGCTAAAAGGCTTAGGACTGTATGACAAACAAGACATTGTCAATCACAATGGCGGAGCGATTGCCCTAGGACACCCACTGGGCTGTTCGGGGGCCAGAATTACCACCACACTCCTTAACGTCATGGAGCAACAAGACACCCAAATCGGACTTGCCACCATGTGTATCGGACTGGGGCAGGGGATTGCGACCATCATCGAACGCGTATGATGTAAAGCCTTAAAACCAAAACCCAAGCGAACCGTTTCGCTTGGGTTTTTATTGTACCTAATAAAGACGCTATTAAGCTGGTAACAATTCAGCATAATGAATGAATGTAAAAAATTGAAAAAATCATACACAGCGGTGTAATTTACGATACAATTCGATGCATTTTGGGCGCAAAATCATGGTATCATAGGGAAATTTTAGACATGATTAAACTTTATTTTAAAAGAAGGAATGACGCATGAAACTACGCAGCGCACTATTGGCAACACTGGCGATGACCGCAGCATCTGCACAGGCAATGTTACCAACTCCAGAGAATCCACAGCCGACAGAGACTGTCGAGCAGCAAGTAGCTGCACCTAAGATTGACACCAAGCTAAACGCTTTCGTGGTTCGTAAAGACGAAACCGGCGCTGAGAAGCTAGAGCTCTTGACCTTTGGCGACAGCGTCGCCAAAGGTGAAATCGTAGAATACCACGGTCTATTCACCAACCAAGACACCAACCGTGTGCGTAGCATGAATGCCACATTGAACATCCCAGAGGGCGTTGAGCTGGTGGGCGAGGTCAGCCCTGCGATCGTTAAGGCGAGCATTGACGGCAATCGTTTCGTACACATGCCAATCCGCGCAACTCTAAACGGACAAACCCAAGAACTGCCACTAAGCTACTACAAGGCATTGCGCTGGACGATTGAAGATTTGGGCATTGGTGCGACCGCTGTCGTCAAATATCGCGCCCAAGTCAAATAATCTCATACCGTTCTATTAAAGCCGAACCGATGTGTTCGGCTTTTTTTATGCTTTAATTTACCGATATAACAAAAAACATTCTCATTATCATTGATATTTGCGAGAAAATTTT
>NZ_JAAELD010000138.1 GCF_024227015.1 Moraxella sp. | reverse complement strand
CTGAAGATTGTAACCCTTCACATCAATCACCAAGCTTATGCCAAATACTATGATAAATCTACCTCCCTTGCCATCTTTTGACCCCATCTCCTATAAAGGCTATCTGACTGAATTAAATGCTCAGATTGATCGTCGTATCACAGATTTGGGATTAGGCGCGCTTGATGTGATTGAGGATTATGTTGCACTGAGAACGCAGGCGATGGATCGGGTGCTTGCTCGTATTTTTGATGAGATGTTGTCTGATGAGCTTGGGCTATTTGCCATCGGTGGATATGGTCGTGGTGAGCTTTTCCTATGCTCTGATGTTGATATTCTGATTCTTGCTGATGACCTTAATTCACACACCAAAGACATTGAGCAGTTCGTGGCAACTCTATGGGACATCGGCATCACCCCCGCCATCAGCGTGCGCGATGTGGCAGATACGGCGATTGCTGTGACCGATCATACGGTTGCGACTGCGCTTTTGGAGGCGCGCCTGATCGCAGGCAACGACGCACTTCGCCATATTCCAACCGAATCGGTAAAAAACGCATGGAGTGCTAAGGCGTTTTTTATCGCCAAAACTGGAGAATCGAAGGCGCGCTACCTTAGTCATAACGCCACCGAATACAACTTAGAGCCAAACATCAAATCCGCCCCAGGAACATTAAGAGACTTGCACATTTTGGTGTGGCTGGCTAAGTTTTATTTTGATGATGTCAAAGAGTTTGGTGATTTATCAGGTGTGGGATTTTTGAGTCAGGATGAGCTAAACGCCCTACAAAATGCCAAAAAATTCCTATGGTGTATTCGTCACCATCTGCACGCACTAACAGGTCGCTGCGAGGATAGGCTGCTGTTTGATCATCAAAAAAACATCGCCAAACGCCTGCACCTAATACAAGATGATGCTGATGCAGACACGCTTACCGCCGCACTTGAAGCGATGATGCGCACCTATTATCGTCACGCGATGCAGGTTGCGGCGCTGTCTGAGATGCTGTGCGCCTACTATAACGAAAGTTATCTTGAGCCTGAATATGAAGCGGTCGAGATCGACGAGGATTTTCTGCAGATCATCCAGAACGAAACCCCCATCGATTCTAGTCTGCATGTGGACGGCGTGGCAGAAGAGGTTCAGATTCGAGATGGTAAAATCACTCGCCAAGATGCTCAGATATTCGCCAAAGACGACGATATTTTTATCAAAAAACCCGAAAATTTATTACGCATTTTTTTGGTCATGGGTCAGCACGGCATCAAAAAAATTGCCGCCAGTACCCTGCGCGCATTATATCTGTCAAGCCATCTGATTGACGATGCTTATCGGGCCAACCTTAAGCATCGTGCGTTATTTTTGGCAAATTTACAAGAAAATAACTACCTGTATCATCGCTTACGCATCATGAAGCGATATGGCATATTGGGAAATTATCTGCCAGCCTTTGGGCAGATCATGGGGCTGATGCAGTACGATCTATTTCATCGTTATACGGTGGATGCGCATACGCTGCTACTGATCCGTATTTTGCACCGCTTTGGCGATACCATGAATGCAGAATACAGTCAAAAATTCGACTTAGTCAGCGAAGTCTATCAAAAAATCAACCGCAAAGATTTGCTGGTCATCGCGGCACTATTCCACGACATCGCCAAAGGGCGGGGCGGAGACCATAGTCAGCTTGGTGCGCAAGACGTGTATGAATTTGGGCGTGCACATGGACTGGATGATGAAGATGTTGAGTTTGTGGCGTGGCTTGTGCGCGAACATCTCACCATGTCGCTAACCGCCCAAAAACAAGATATTTTTGACCCTGAAATCATCGCAAACTTTGCTGAATTTACAGGTACCATCGCACATCTGAATCATCTGTATGTGCTCACCGTTGCTGACATGAACGCCACGAACAGCCAGCTGTGGAATACGTGGCGCGCCAGCCTTTTAAAGCAGCTGTACATCAGCACGCACCGAGTTCTTAGTCTGGGTGCATCTGCTGCTGACTTGAATGCCGTCATCGCCAATCGCAAGGATAAAGCCAAACAGCTACTCACGGCTATCCCTCCTGCTGACATCGATGCGCTATGGCAAGATTTTGGTGATGATTTCTTCTTGAAGCAAAAACACCATGACATCGCATGGCAGACCTCTGAGATACTCGCCAATAAGTCCACATTGGCTGATAACAAGCCAGTCATCGCTCTGCGCGCGCATTCCGACCTTGCGCTGAACGCTGTGCAATTATTCATCTGCACCTACGACCAAGACGACCTGTTCGCCGCGACTGTGGGCGTGCTTGATCACATGGGGCTGTCCGTATTGGATGCGACCATCTTGACCGCTGACATCGATGGCAAGCCTGCGGCGCTAGACTCGTATGTCGTCATCGATCGCTACGCCATCCAAGGTGCTGAACGTGATGACATCTTGACCAATGACATCAGGCGGCAGACACTCACCGCCAGGCTCATGCACGCCTTAAAGAGCGGTGAGAGCCAAATCTCTGCGCGTAATTTCACCCTAGATGGCCAGCTTAAGCACTTCACTGTGCCCACGCAGGTGCAGTTCAGCGAGGCGACTTCGGTGGCGCGCACAGGTCATCACATGATGTCCTTGATCACCAAGGATAGACCGGCGTTATTGGCGCGCCTTGGGCTGATATTTAGCCGTCTGGGCATCGAGGTGCATGGCGCGCGCATCACCACCTTAGGAGAGCGTGCCGAAGACGTGTTTTATTTGAGTGATAAAGACGGTCAAACGCTAAGCGCTGACAAATTAAATACATTAAAAATTGCTGTGATCGAAGCTTTGGCATGATACAATAGTTAGATTTTTGGTTATTTTGTTCAATTTATCATGAAGTTAGCATACATTCCTTGTCTCGTTGCGCTGTGCTGCACGGCTGCGATCGCCCAAGACGCGAAAACCTTCGACCTAACAGAAGAGTTTGTTTCTTGTGAAAGCAGAATCAGCTTGCCAGAAGGTTATCATTTCGCCAAAGAGAGCGAAGACTGCCAATACAACGAAAACCTAACCGTCGTCACCAAAGATGGCAAATATGGCTATGCCAACACCCACGGCAAAATCATCATCGAGCCAATGTTCGATATGGCGGAAAATTTCGATGATGGCATGGCACTCATCAAGCAAGGCAAGCGATACGGCTACATCAATCCCAAGGGCAGAATCGTCATTAAGCCGCAGTTCACTGGCGCTTGGGGGTTTTGGGAAGGTCGAGCCAAGATTGAAAGCAATGGTAAATATGGCTTCATCGACAAAAAAGGTAAAGTTGTCATCAAGCCCATCTATACCGATACAGGCGACTGGTTCGAGGGTGGTCTGGTGCGCATAAAAGTAGATGGCAAATGGGGCTTTATCGATAAGAATGGTCAGCAGGTCATCGGACCAACTTATGATGTCGCTGAAGACTTCTCTGAGGGGTTGGCATCCGTTGGCATCAAAGGCGACGACGGCTATAAGTATGGCTACATCAACCCCAGAGGTGATCTGGTCATCCAAGCCATCTACGACACACCTGCCAACTTTATCGAGGGAATCGCCTACGTCATCCATGATGACCACGCGCATTACATCGACAAAAACGGCAAAGAAGTAGCCTTTCGCCACTGATGAACAAGCAAAACATGGATACAAAATATAACATTGCATGCATTGCGGTTGATGGTGTTATTTGTTACAATGTTGTTATCTAGGGGATGTTCTGGCTTCGACGCTGGTGATGAAACCTAATGATGCACGTCAAGAGCGTATGCCTCTTGTAAATCAACATACATTTAAAATAGTCGCAAACGACGAAACTTACGCACTAGCAGCCTAAGGGCTACTTGGGTCGGCACAGATTGCCTTTGGTCTGGTTGCTCACCCCGATGCGAACGCACAAAGGATAGCATCTGTTAGCGTTGCGATGACAGGTGCGAAACTCTTAGCAAATCGTCCAATCCACCCTGACTGTCGGGTCGGTGCGGATTAAAGCCAAAGACAGACTCTAAGCGTGTAGAGTCATGGGCGTAGTGCTGGCGGACGCGGGTTCAACTCCCGCCATCTCCACCAATTTTACTATAAAAATTTCAAGAAAACCAATCACTTAGGTGACTGGTTTTCTTATTTATCGGGTGTATTATGGACACGATCAGCCAGTGGGTGCTCGCCGTGATGGACAAGTTGGGTCTGTTTGGCGTGACGTTAATGATGTTTTTGGAGAATGTGTTCCCACCCATTCCCAGTGAGCTTATCATGCCTGCTGCTGGCTTTGCTGCTGCCATGGGGCAGATGCATCTCATCGCTGTTATCCTCGCAGGCACGTTGGGGTCGGTGCTAGGTGCGCTGCCTTTGTATTATTTGGGTACGATCTTGGATGAGAATCGCCTATATCGCCTTGCTGAGAAATATGGCAAATATTTTTTGATAAAGCCTGAAGATGTCACCAGCGCACAGCAATGGTTTGATAAATATGGCAAATCTGTCATTTTCTTTGGGCGCATGATCCCTGCGATTCGCTCACTCATCTCCATCCCTGCCGGCATGGCGCGCATGCCAATGTTGTCGTTTTTGATGCTCACCGCCTTAGGTTCTGCAATCTGGACGACGCTGCTGGCGTATGCTGGCTATGTGCTGGGTGCCAATTATGAAGCGGTGGCTACATTCATCGAACCCATCAGTAAAATCGTGGCCATCGTTGTGTTATCAATCGCGGCAATCGTGATAGTTATGCGTGTCAAAAAGGTGTTTTTCGAGAAATAATTTTGAATAAAATTTAGGACAAAATCCGAAAATTTTGTTATAATAGAAAGATTGGAGACGTGGCTGAGTGGTCGAAAGCGCACGCCTGGAAAGTGTGTATACGTTAATAGCGTATCGAGGGTTCGAATCCCTCCGTCTCCGCCAGATTAATAACCCCCTTGAATCATCAAGGGGGTTATTTTATTGGTCGGATATTTATTAAGAGCGACCGATATTTTAATAAGAAACTATTGAAATCCCTCTAAATCCCAGAATTTCATAACTCTTGATCTCCATCAAATCCGACAATCATGCGTGATTTTGCCATAAATACGCCCGGAATGTGGCGATCCCCACCTGCATCTAATAACTTGCTTGCTGTTCATGGTGTTTTAACTATATACTAATAGATTGTACTTTTATATCACTTGATTTGCTGTTATGGCAATCTATCACCAAATGGACAGAGGTGGAATTATCCATGATAAAAGATCTACAACACCAATTTACTCACAACAAATCTACATATCCTGATCAGCTTAATTTGCGCTTACATCGCGCACTAAGTTGGCTACAAAAATCACAAGAGACCCAAGATGACTTAGACATGCAATTCATCAGTCTGTGGATTAGCTTTAATGCCATCTATGCTAAGGAGATGAGTGAGCGCAGCCCCGACAGAACCAATTTCTTGGAATTTTTAAATCTTATTTGTAGATTGGATTTAAAGGATAGCATATACCAAATCATCTGGCAAAAATTCCCTCAAAGTATTCGTGTTATGCTAGACAACCGTTACGTTTTTCAGCCTTTTTGGGATTATCATAATGGTAAGATTAGTGAGGTGGCATGGCTTGAGGATTTTGATAAATCGAACAAAAAAGCCTACCAAGCCTTAGCGGACAAAGATACTCACGCGATACTTATTGTTGTCTTTGATAGGCTTTATACATTGAGAAATCAAATCGTGCACGGAGGTGCAACGTACAACAGTAGAGTCAACCGTAAGCAGCTACAAGATGGCTGTCAGATACTACTGGCCATCATTCCAGCCATTATCCAAATTATTTTGGATAATCCTGCCCACAGCCTAGGCAAACCATTCTACCCTGTGGTGGAGTAAATCTGATTTATTTACACAAGCGTGCAATGAATTGCAAGGCAATAAGTTAAGATCTAAAATTATGCAAAAGGCTATGAATCATGAGCTTTGTTGAAGTTGAACCAACCTTGGAAAATTATTGGCGTGCGATTATTTTATTTGGCAAGAATACGGCATCTTATAAATTTGCACTTGCCAAAAGCTTGATTGATGTTAGCTTAGAGCGCCAATCAGATTTGATAACTCTTGAGGATTTGGCGTTACCTTATGCCATGCATTTGTGTGAACATTTAAAACACAGTCCAAAACAATCCACTGCTAAGAGTGGTAAATTCATTAACGCCTGCTTGGAGTTCAATAGCGGCATCATCAGCGAAGATCAACTTGTCAATATTACAGCAAAAGAGGGCTTTAAATATGTACTTGATGCCTTTCATGTAGTTAATACCAAAGCTGTTAATGAGCGGTTTTTTGATGTTGTTAATGAAGAGTTTTTTATTGATGAAAGAAGATTTAACAAAGGTATTCGTTTGACGGATAATTTATTTGACTTGTTTTATACCGAGGGTACTTTATCAAAAAACCTAACCCAAGAAACGGAATCGCGCTGGAATCTCGTTGAGAAAGCATGGGAATTAAATATTAATAGAAATTTAATTGGGGTTGAATTTGATCAGGATACTAAGCAGTTATTTACCTTTGATGATAAACATCGCAGAATTAGTATTACCAGTTCTCGAGGTGCATTGAACGGCTACCAAAAAAGTCGTTGCTTCTATTGTTTTAAAGAAATCAGCATAACATCGTTTGATGATATGTTGGCAGATGTTGATCACTTTTTTCCTCATGTCTTAAAGCCTCAAGTGGCTGAAGCTGGTTGCTGTCGTCAAGTAAACGTAGATGGTGTTTGGAATTTGGTATTGTCCTGTACGCAGTGCAATCGTGGCGAGCAAGGTAAATTTGAGAAAGTACCTAGCATAAAGTTGTTGGAGCGTTTGCATACACGTAATGAATATTTAATTAGCAGCCATCATCCTCTGCGTGAGACGCTGATGATGCAGACAGGAAAAAACGAGCAAGATCGTAAATATTTTTTAAACAAGTCTTATCGATTTTCCAAAGAGCGTTTAATTCATACATGGGAGCCTAGACAGCAAGGATTGAGTGCTTTTTGATGGATACATTGGATTTTTATCAAACAAATGCCGTAGATTTTTTCAATCAAACCATTGATGTTGATATGCAGAATCTTTATCAGTGTTTTTTTGAGCATCTGCCCAAGAGAGAGCAAATAATACTAGATGTTGGTTGTGGATCAGGGCGAGATAGTGTGTATTTTGCGCGGCTGGGGTTTGATGTAACTGCCATTGATGGTAGTCAAGAACTCATTGAGTTGGCACAGGGATCGGATGCTGTGGTTGATTGGCATGTTTTAAATTTTAAGGATATAAAAAAACAGCCATGGCAAAACAAATTTACAGGTATTTGGGCATGTGCTTCTTTGCTTCATGCACCATTCCGTGATTTGCCGAAATTATTGAACGAGATAGTAGAATGCTTGCAGTTAGGCGGGGTTTTATATGTATCTTTTAAATATGGAGACAGCGAGCGCATCAAAGAAGGAAGGTTTTTTTGCGATTTGAATGAAGAGCGTTGGAAAATTATTGAGAATCAACTAGACAATGTTGATATGCTTGGGCTTTGGCAGACAAAAGATAATCGGGTGGATAGGCAGGAGATTTGGCTCAATGTTATTTTATGTAGAGCCATTTAAAAGCAATGATTTAATAAAAAAGGACAGTCATCATCTGTCCTTTTTACGTCGTGGTTAGCTGTTTAGAAAGCTTAAATCTTCACCTTCTCGCTGAGTGGTGACGATGCAGCCATCATCGGTAACGATGAGCGTGTGCTCCCATTGGGCGGAGAGCTTACGATCCTTAGTGATGGCAGTCCAGCCGTCTTTCATGATTTTGGTTTGCCATACGCCTTGATTGATCATAGGCTCGATGGTGATTGCCATGCCTGTTTTTAGTTGAACGCCGGTGCCTTTTTTGCCGTAGTGTAGTACCTGCGGTTCGCAGTGGAATTCTTTGCCCAGTCCGTGCCCACAGAATTCGCGCACGATGCTAAAGCGTTCAGGCTCGACTACTTCTTGGATGGCGGCACCGATGTCACCAAGATAAGCGCCGTCTTTGACGACTTTCATGCCAGCGTATAAGGCTTTTTGGGCGACGTCGCAGATGCGATTTGCCATTACAGAGCCTTCGCCCACGACCCACATGCGAGAGGTGTCGCCATAATAGCCGTCTTTGATGACGGTAACGTCGATGTTGATGATGTCACCGTCTTTTAGTAGGCGTTCATGGTCGGGAATGCCGTGGCACACGACATGGTTGATCGAGGTGCAGATGGATTTTGGAAAGCCGTGATAGTTTAGGCTGGCGGGCGTGGCATCTTGGACTTCGGTGATGTATTTGTGCGCCAGATCGTCCAATTCGCCCGTGCTAACCCCAACCTTAACATGCTCATCGAGCATCTCTAGAACTTCAGCCGCCAGGCGACCTGCGATTTTCATTTTTTCGATGTCTTCAGCGTTTAGGATGGGAATATTCTTGCTCATGGTATGCCTTCATTGTGATTATATAAAAATAGGTGCTCAATTAATGGCACCTATTTTACTAAAAATCAATCAAATTCGCACGGTTTTTATTCTTCATCAAGCAGATCTTGTTCGCGTGCGGCTTGTAAAATCACGCTTGAGCGGTTGCCAGTGCGGCAAAAGATGTGCAATGGGCGCTCTGTTTGATTATAAAAATCAGCAAATTCTTGAACGTGATTCATGTCTAGCATGCCTGATGAGAAGGCGATTTGCTTATAGATGATGCCGTGTTCAGTGCAGGCAGCTTTGATCTCATCTGAGGTCGGCTGACCTGGCTCTTCGCCATCGGGGCGATTATTAACGATGGTCTTTACGCCTTGTTTGGCAAGCTCCGCCACATCAGCAGGGGTGATTTGACCTGATAGTGTGATGAGAAATTCGGGAGCGACGTCGTGCATGGATGAATCCTTAAAATATTGAATATATGGTGTGACTAGCTTACTCGGTTTTTGTACTTTTGGCAAATTTAATTGGTCAAATATAAGGTTTTGGCGCATCAATGACCATGCAGTCAAGATGTCAAAAATGTTAAACCCCATATCAAGGCTTATGATAAAATTAAAAAACAACAAGCCATCGCAAGCTTATAAGGAATTAGGATGAAGACGTTTTTTAAAGAGCGCTTGACGCAAACCGCCAAAACCGTCAGTGATAAATTCAAAAAAACACCGCAGACACCAGAGTATGACACGCCTTATCCGCATATGTTTGAACCGCTGGATCTTGGGTTTACACGCCTAAAGAACCGCGTGGTCATGGGGTCAATTCATACCGGTCTTGAGGACAGATTTTATCATTATGGTAAACTGGCGGCGTACTTTGAGGCGCGCGCTCGGGGCGGTGTGGGGCTCATGGTCACAGGTGGCATCTCACCCAACCGCGAAGGCTGGCTGACACCTCTGGGCGGCACACTAAACCGCAGCGCTGATATTGTCAATCATGCTCGGGTTACGCGTGCAGTGCATAAGCATGGCGCGAAGATTCTGCTACAGATTCTGCATTCGGGACGTTATGGTTATCATCCTTTTGTGGTGGCGCCCAGCGCGATCAAATCGCCCATCTCGCCATTCAAGCCGCGACAGATGAGCCTTAAGAACATTCAGGCGACGATAGAAGACTTCGCTCATACGGCAGAGTTGGCAAAAAAAGCCGGCTACGATGGCGTAGAGGTGATGGGCTCAGAAGGGTATCTGATCAATCAATTCTTATCAAGTCGAACGAACCACCGAACTGACGAATATGGCGGCAGCCTAGAGAATCGCGCGAGATTTGCCATCGATATCGTCAAGGCGATACGTCAGGCGGTGGGCGATGAATTTATCATCAGCTTTCGGCTGTCGATGGCAGAATTCGTCGAAGATGGCGCGGTGATGGATGAGGTGGTGACTGTCGCCAGATGGCTTGAGCAGGCAGGCGTGACCTTGATTAATACAGGCATCGGCTGGCATGAGGCACGTGTACCGACCATCGTCACCTCTGTACCGCGCGCAAGCTTTGTCAGATTCACCAAGACGATTAAGGATGCGGTGAGCATCCCTGTCATCGCTGCCAACCGAATTAACATGCCTGATACCGCTGAAGAGATTTTGGCGACGGGGCAAGCGGACATGGTGCAGATGGCGCGACCATTCTTGGCGGATAGTGATTGGGTGGAGAAAGCTAAGCAGGGCAAGGCGCATCTGATTAATACCTGCATCGGCTGTAATCAAGCCTGTCTTGATCATACCTTTGAGAATAAGCGAGCAAGCTGCCTGGTGAATCCTTTGGCATGCCATGAGACCGAATACGACATCAAACCCGCCAAAAAACCCAAGCGTGTCGCGGTCGTCGGTGGTGGGGTGGCAGGCATGACCGCAGCGCTTACGGCAGCGCGTCGTGGGCATCATGTCGTGCTGTTCGAGGCAAAGGAAGTGCTGGGCGGTCAGTTTAATTATGCTAAGGTAATCCCGGGTAAAGAAGAGTTCTTTGAGACGATTCGTTATTTTCATGAGCAGCTGGCATTACATCGGGTGGACGTGCACCTAAATACACCCGTAACGCGTCAGATGCTCGATGAGATGGCGTTCGATGATGTCATCGTGGCGACAGGCGTGGTGCCACGTGCGCTGAACATTGATGGGGTGACACTGCCACAAGTCATCAGCTATGGCGAGCTGTTATCAGGGGCTAAGCAGGCAGGCGAGCGCGTGGCGGTGCTGGGCGCAGGCGGTATTGGCTTTGATGTGGCGGAATTCTTGGTGCATGGCTCTGATGTATCGAGCGAGGTCAATTCACGGGATTATCGCCCTGATGCGCAGTCGGCTGATGCATTCTTTCGGCAGTGGGGCGTGGATGGTGATGCCAATTACACCACCAAGGGCGCATTGGTTACGCCAATCCACGCTAGGCCGCATCGCCAAGTATATCTGTTGCAGCGCAGTGAGGGCAAGCTTGGTAAGAGCCTAAATAAGACAACAGGCTGGGTGCATAAGGCTGCCATCAGACAAGCTGGCGTGAAGCAGATTAGCGGCGCATCTTATGAGAGTATTAGTGATGAGGGGCTGTGGATCGCGGTGGGTGGTCAGTCGCAGCTGCTGCGTGTGGATACGGTCGTGGTCTGTATCGGACAAGAATCCGTCAATGAGCTCATGCCGAACGTTGGCGAAGCGCCACGCGCCCAGTATCATGCCATTGGCGGCGCCAAAAAATCTGAACGCCTAGATGCCAAGCGCGCCATCAAAGAAGGCTTTGAAATTGGTCTTTTGGTGTGATTGGTGTTTGGATAGAATAACCACAAAATAAGCCCGATGATGGGCTTATTTTTATCCGTTAATAGGTTGCTATTGCTTGGTTTTGGTGAAATTAGCCAGATCGTAGCCGTTTTGTTTGGCGATGCCAAGATAGCGATCATAGGTGGCAGAATCTAAGGTCTTGTCTCGTGATAAGATCCATAGGTATTTATTATTTGGCGTGCCGACGAGTGCTGATTGGTATTTGCCGTTTTGTTTTTCGCCCAATGCCAGCACCCAGTAGTCAGCCTGTCCAAAGGGGAGTTTCTTTAGGATAGACGGCAAAAATGACACCTTTAATTTGCTGTTGGTCTGATCGGTGGCATAAGCTTCGCCGGTCACGTCAGTCATTTTACCTGATTGAGTTTTACATTCGTTTTTGACGCTGATTTTGCCGTTGGATTTTAGGGTATAGGTGGCTTTGACGTCAGAGGCGCATTTATTTTGAAATGACATTGGCAATCGTCCAATCTCATACCATGTGCCAAGATAGCTGTTCAAATCCACCTGCGGCACGGTGGTGGGTGCGGCGTGAACGATGCTGCCGAATGCTAGGGTGGTGGCGAGAAGATATTTTTTCATGATATGTCCTTGTGTGGTGTTGGGTGGAATGATTGGCAATAGGTTTTGTTCTGATTTATATTAAACGACATCCGAGCAATTCATCAAAGATCGCTCACTTCTAATGTACCGCATCACCGCCAAAAAAGATGTGCAGAATTTGTATCCGTATGTGCCTAATCTTTCGGATTATTAGCTAAACCCAATAAAAAAGCCACACCGGATTCGGTATGGCTTTTTTGGATTGAGCTTAGTGATTAAGCCTTGTTGATTTTTTGCATAGCTTTTTCGTATAGGTCGCCGAATTTTTCTTTGGCGGTGTGTACGAATTCATGATCGGCTTGCTCGTCGATCATTGAGCTGATTTTGGTGAACAGCTCTTTGGTTTTTGATTTTTGGTATACAGGTAGGCGTTTACATACTTCTGCAACTTTTTCACGAACTTCTGCCAATACTTTCTCGTCGCCTTTGGCATCTAGGATGTCACAGATCCAGCCTGCCAGCTCAACGCACTCAGCTTCTTTGAAGCCGCGCGAAGTAACAGCAGGCGTGCCTAGACGGATACCTGAGGTCACGAATGGTGATTTAGGATCGTTTGGTACAGAGTTTTTGTTCACGGTGATGTGAGCGTCGCCAAGCCATTTATCCGCTTCTTTACCTGTGATGCCTTGCTTGATTAGGCTGATCAGCATTAGGTGGTTTTGGGTGCCGCCTGATACCACGTCATAGCCGCGATCGATGATGGTCTGTGCCATAGCCTGTGCGTTTTTGACGACTTGTTGTTGGTATTCTTTGAACTCTGGTGACATCGCTTCTTTAAAGCAGACAGCTTTTGCGGCGATGGCGTGCATGAGCGGCCCGCCTTGTGAGCCAGGGAATACCGCTGAGTTTAGTTTCTTTTCGATTTCTTCGTTGGCTTTGGCTAGGATCAGACCTGAGCGTGGACCACGTAGGGTCTTATGAGTTGTGGTGGTGGTAACGTCAGCGATTTGAACAGGGCTTGGATACACACCAGCGGCTACCAGACCTGCCACGTGCGCCATGTCAACGAATAGGTATGCGCCCACTTCGTCTGCGATGTCGCGGAATTTTTGCCAATCCATGACTTGCGAATAAGCTGAGAAGCCTGCGATGATCATCTTTGGCTTATGCTCACGAGCCAGGCGTGCTACTTCATCATAATCGATCAAGCCATTATCATCGATGCCGTAATGTACCGCGTTATAGGTCTTGCCTGAGAATGAGACGCTGGCACCGTGAGTTAGGTGACCACCGTGAGCAAGGCTCATGCCAAGAACGGTATCGCCTGCTTCTAGTAGCGCAAGATATACCGCAGCGTTCGCGCTAGAGCCTGCGTGAGGCTGTACGTTCGCGTAGTCTGCACCGAACAGCTCTTTGGCGCGGTCGATGGCGATCTGCTCGATCACGTCCACGTGTTCACATCCGCCGTAGTAGCGCTTGCCTGGGTAGCCTTCGGCGTATTTGTTGGTCAGTGATGAACCTTGAGCTTCCATAACGGCAGGAGAGCAGTAGTTTTCTGATGCGATCAGCTCAATGTGATCTTCTTGGCGCTGACTTTCAGCATCGATGGCAGCGGCAAGTTCTGGGTCGTAAGCGTGTAGCGAGATGTCTTTAAACATGGATATACCTTTTAAAGTGTGGGGAATAAAAAATCCCCATTAGTGTATCATAATTTGCCAGAAATAACACAGCCGTTTACTGCTTTTGGGTATCAATCTGGCGATAAAATTCACGCCGTATTGGCGATATCAGCATCATAAGATTGTACATTGGCAAGTAATAAATGGGCTTTGTGTTTTTATTGATGAAATGCGTCCAAAAAACGCTCTTCGATTAATAGCTTTCGACCATGCCAGTCATAGACGGTTGCCCGACCATATTGCCCATCATGGCAAAAAATATGCCGATCATAGGGTAGTTTGCGGTTCTTTTTGAACATCACATAGCCGATGGGGGTACGCTTTAGGTGGCGCAGGCGCTTAGCATCACCTGTCAGGCTACCCACAGGAAAGACGCTCTTGGCGCGCACCCATGCAGATTTGTCGCTGCCGAATAACAGCACTTCGCGCACCCAAGCCAAGGCGGGGCGGTGAGAAGGGAGGTTTAGTAGATTTTTATGATATAAATCAATGGCTTGATAGCCTTCTTTGATGACTTGCACACGCAAAGACTGCCCTGACCTTGCTTCTAGCAGGGCGGTCAATGAACCTTTAGCGGTCAAATAAGGCATCAAATAATCTGGCGGATTCATTTATAAAACAGATCAAAAATATGCCAAAATTCTAGCATAAAAGTGGATTTTTTGGCAGAAATAGCGATTTTTTAAGATAAATTGTTACAAAATTGGGTTAATTTGAAGTTAATTTCTTAAAATTTTTGGGGAATATTTTGGTGGCTTTTGTGGGATTTCATATAACTGACACATGAGAAATTTTTATAAATATTATTAATTTTCAGGCAGTTAGACAAAAATATGATTGAATAATCATCATTTGATGTAATGAAAATTGGTCTATCATTTATTTTTAAAATACCGAACATTATGGTCGCCTATTGGATAAACGCAAAACTTTTGGGTATTCTGTATCTCAAGAATCGCAGGCAACTAATTACCCATCGGTATAGGCAGTGATTTGGTTAGTGCAGCGGGCGCTGTACTGATGACAATCCACCATGGAATCTAGGAGACTATCATGACTTATCAATCAGCTTTAGAACACGTTCGCAGTGTTAAAGAAAAATTGGGTGGCACTTGGGACGCTATCCGTCCAGAAGACGCTGCTCGTATGATTGTTCAAAACCGCTTCAAAACAGGTCTTGACATTGCTAAATACACTGCTGCCATCATGCGTAAAGACATGGCAGAGTACGATGCTGACAACAGCAAATACACTCAATCACTAGGCTGCTGGCACGGTTTCATCGCTCAGCAAAAAATGATTGCTAACAAAAAATACTTCGGCACTACTAACAAGCGTTACATCTACCTATCAGGCTGGATGGTTGCTGCACTTCGTTCAGAATTCGGTCCACTACCTGACCAATCTATGCACGAAAAAACCGCTGTTCCTAAGCTAATCGAAGAGATCTACACTTTCCTACGTCAAGCTGACGCAAAAGAACTAAACGATCTATTCCGCGCACTTCAAAAAGCTGAAGAAGCTGGTGACAGCGCAAAAGTTAAAGAAATCGAAAGCCAAATCGACAACTTCGAAACTCACGTTGTACCAATCATCGCTGACATCGACGCAGGTTTTGGTAACGAAGAAGCGACTTACCTACTAACCAAGCAAATGATCGAAGCGGGTGCATGTGCAATCCAAATCGAAAACCAAGTATCTGACGCTAAGCAGTGTGGTCACCAAGCTGGTAAAGTAACTGTGCCACACGAAGACTTCCTAGCTAAGATCAACGCAGTACGTTACGCGTTCCTAGAACTAGGCGTTGACGAAGGTGTTATCGTAGCACGTACTGACTCAGAAGGTGCTGACCTAACTCAAAAAATCCCAGTATCTCGTGAGCCAGGCGACCTAGCTTCTAAGTACATCAGCTACCTAGAAACTACTGAAATCGACATCGCTGATGCGAAAGAAGACGAAATCCTAATCAAGCGTGACGGCAAGCTACACCGCCCAACTCGCCTAGCCTCTGGTCTATATCAGTTCCGCGAAGGTACTCAGCACGACCGCGTTGTACTTGACTGCGTAACTTCGCTACAAAACGGCGCTGACATGATCTGGATCGAAACTCCAACGCCAGACGTAGCGGGTATCGCAAGCTTCGTAAACGACATCAAAAAACAAGTTCCAGATGCAAAATTGGTGTACAACAACTCACCATCATTCAACTGGACCATCAATTTCCGTCAACAAGCGTACGATCGCTGGGTTGCTGAAGGTAAAGATGTATCAGGCTACGACCGTGCTAAGCTAATGGACGCACAGTACGACGATTCAGAGTTAGCTCGTGACGCTGACGAAAAAATCCGTACTTTCCAAGCAGACGCAGCTCGTGAAGCAGGTGTATTCCACCACCTAATCACACTACCAACTTACCACACTGCAGCTCTATCTACTCACGAGCTAGCACAAGGTTACTTCGGTGATGAAGGCATGTTGGCATACGTAGCAGGCGTACAACGTAAAGAAATCCGCGGCGGTATCGCTTGCGTGAAACACCAAGCAATGGCTGGTTCTGACATGGGCGACGACCACAAAGAGATCTTCTCTGGTGGGAATGCTCTTAAAGCTGGCGATGCGAGCAAGAACACCATGAGCCAATTTGGCGGCTAATCATTCGCTGTCTAAATGACTAATCCAAACGGTGTTCTGCTGTCAAGGTAGAACACCGTTTTTGTTTAAATTTTGATTTTAAGGATAAAATTATGGCTACTACTCGTATTACCAAAGGCGCTCTTGCCATCGATAAGATTTTATTTGATTTTATTGAGAATGAGGCTTTGCCAGCTGCTAAGCTTGACAGCGACACTTATTGGAAAAACTTTGAACAAGTTGTTCTTGACCTAACCCCAAAAAACAAAGCACTACTTGCTCGCCGTGAAGAGCTACAAGCCAAGATCGATGACTGGCACAAGAACAATGCCTATGAGCTTGGTGCCTATAAGAATTTCTTGACTGAGATTGGTTATCTTGAGCCTGAAGTTGCTGACTTTGAGATCACCACGCAGAATGTCGATGATGAGATTGCGACCATCGCAGGCGCTCAGCTTGTTGTGCCTGTGCGTAACGCGCGTTATGCACTGAACGCCGCTAACGCTCGTTGGGGCAGCTTGTATGATGCTCTGTATGGTTTTGACGTGATCTCAGAAGAAAATGGTGCAGAAAAAGGCAAAGGCTACAACCCTGTGCGCGGCGCCAAAGTCGTTGAATTCGCTAAGAATTTCCTAGATGAGACATTCCCACTACAAAGCGGCTCACACGCAGATGCGACCGCTTACACCATCAAAGATGGTCAGCTATCAGTATCATTAGGCGATACCGAGACCACATTAAAAGACAATAAACTTGCTGGTTTTAATGGCGCGACTGACAAGCCAACCGAAATTATCCTAAAAAATAACGGCCTACACGTCATCATCCAAATCGATCCAAATAGCCCGATCGGTAAAGACGACAAAGCAGGTGTTAAGGATGTCGTTCTAGAATCAGCCGTTACCACGATTCAGGACTTAGAAGACTCAGTTGCCGCTGTCGATGCTGAAGAGAAAGTAGAAGGCTATCGCAACTGGCTAGGTCTAATGAAGGGTGATCTATCTGAAACGCTAGAAAAAAATGGCAAAACCATCACTCGTACACTAAACGCTGATCGCACTTATACTGATCTGGCGGGCAATACCCAAACGCTACATGGTCGTTCGGTCATGTTGCTTCGTAACGTGGGTCATCTGATGACGAACCCTGCGATTTTGGTGAATGGCGAAGAGATTTTTGAGGGCATCATGGATGCGCTTGTCACGCCAATGCTGACCGCAGTGGACATCCGCGGTGAGAACACGCTGCGTAACTCTCGTACAGGTTCCATGTACATCGTGAAGCCAAAAATGCATGGCTCTGACGAAGTGGCATTCGCAGTAGAGCTGTTCGAGCGTGCCGAACAAGCGATCGGTCTGCCTAAGAACAGCCTAAAAATGGGCATTATGGACGAAGAGCGTAGAACTTCTGCCAACCTTAAAAACTGTATCGAAAAAGCCAAAGAACGCACCATCTTTATTAACACAGGCTTCATGGATAGAACGGGTGATGAGATTCACACTGCCATGCATGCAGGTGCATTCGTACGTAAAGGCGATGTGAAAGGTCAAACTTGGTTCGGTGCATACGAAGAGCGCAACGTGTCTATCGGTCTAAAAGCAGGACTTCGTGGCAAGGCGCAAATCGGTAAAGGCATGTGGCCAAAACCTGACGAACTGGCTGACATGTACCGCGCTAAGATTGAACACCCACAAGCTGGCGCGAACTGTGCTTGGGTACCATCACCTAGCGGTGCGGTAATCCATGCTATCCATTACCATCAGTGTAATGTTATGAATCGTCAAGAAGAGCTTGCCAAGCTTGCCACGCCAAGCCTAGATGATCTTCTGACCATTCCACTTGCCACCGATACGAACTGGACAGCAGACGAGAAGCGTCGTGAACTTGAGAACAACTGCCAAGGCATCTTGGGCTACGTTGTTCGCTGGGTTGATTTGGGTGTGGGCTGTTCAAAAGTGCCTGACATCAATGACGTTGGTCTGATGGAAGACCGCGCGACCTTGCGTATCTCATCGCAGCACGTTGCCAACTGGTTGGCTCACGGTGTCGTAACATCTGATGAGGTGATGGAAGTGCTAAAACGCATGGCGAAAGTTGTGGATGAGCAAAACGCAAGCGATCCTGCGTATCGTCCGATGGCAGATGATTTTGATAATAACATCGCCTTTAATGCTGCTGCTGATTTAATCTTCAAAGGCGCGACTCAGCCGTCTGGCTACACTGAGCCACTGCTGCATCAAGCACGATTAAAACTAAAAGGCTATCAAGGCGATTGATAGGCTGATAATGCTTAAACAAAAACCCCAAATTAGTTTGGGGTTTTTGGGTTTTTTGGTAAATGATAGCTGCCACAGACAGTAGGGTGCGTAGTACGCACCAATAAGATTTTTCACTTAAAAGGTGCGTGGTACGCACCCTACCACTGGTACTACCCACATGATAGGTGTGAAAGTCATCTACTTCGATATTATAAACGGTGTCAGTGTGGTTGGGTAGTACAAACTGGCTTAGGACTCATATCGCTACTTTAGATAAATTTCAACATCATCCTGAAAGTCAGATATTGCACCACTATACAAAACATCATTATTTAGATTGTTTATATAGGAAATTATATCATCATTTATATAACCATCTATTCTTACCATATGACCACATGCTTTTATACAGGCATTTTTTATAAAATTATTTTGACAGTTTTTTAAAACATCTCCAATAAAATAATGCAATCCATCTCTATCTTTGCAAGATAAAGATGCAGCAATGATACCTTCAATTGCTTCTTTAGTCTTATTTGTTTCTATGTATTTTTTTAACTCATTAAAATCGACTTTTTGAGGTGGTTGATAAATATTACTCATTTTATTTTACCCTTTTTATTTGATAATCCATTATTAATCAGTTCCGTAGGGTGCGTACCACGCACCTTTTAAATAAAAAAGCACATTGGTGCGTAATACATACTCTACCTAGCAAAATCATGGTTTTATTGGGTTTGTCAAAAACCCAAATCACAACCTTGCCAACCACAAATTCACCCCAAAACCAATAAACAAACACCCCACGCTAAACATGGCGAGCGTCATGATGAGTGGGCGAGAGCCAAAGACATCGGCAAGTTTTTTGCCGCTAAATACCAAAAGTAACAAATACAAAAAGCTGACAATTTGCAAAATCACCGCCAGCATAAAAAACGTCAAAAAAGGCTTATCATAAGTCGGGCTGACAAATTGCACAAAAAACGACAAAAAAAATAAAATCGCCTTAGGGTTGGTCAGGCTTAGCGATAGTGAGCGGCAGAAGTAGTTTTGATTTGCTACTTTTGGTGGATTAAATCTTTGATTGGCGATTAGATGCCTGTTCTTAAATGTGTGATAAGCCCCGATGATCAGGCGTATCCCAAGGTATGCCAAATAACAGCCGCCAATAAGCTTGATGACATCAAACACGCTGGGATTGAGCTTTAGTAGTGTTCCCGCTCCGAACACGGTCGCCAGTATCAGTATCGTATCACCCACTAAGATTCCTGCCATGGCCTGTCCGCCGGCTCTTTTGCCACGAGATGCTGCCACCGATAGGCAGTATAGGCTGTTGGGGCCAGGCAAGGTAATGATGATAATCACGCCGATGAGATAAGCGGTCAGGTCTGTGATGCCGAACATGGATTTTCCGTTTAGTTGAAGTATGCTTCGAGAGCAGGAACGATTTGTTTTTTGCGGCTGACGATGCCTGTTAGGCTAAACAGACCGTCTTGGGCGGTAGCACCAAATGCCTTGGATAAGATGGTGTTTTGAGCATTATCATAGGCGATGGCATAGCCTGTGCGCTGTGCGATGTCCACGATGGCGATCATCAGATGGTCAAGTTGCTTTTCTTGTTTTAGGATTTGGGCGGTCGTGATGAGATCATCCATTCGTCCGATGATCTGAGGCAGATTCATGGTCTCGATTCCTGCGATGCCCCATTTGCTCGTACCGAATTGATATTCTTTATAATCCATGAGCAGGATGTCGCGGGCAGACAAGTGGCTGACATCACTCTTTGCTAAGAACATGGCTTGGGCGAAATCATCCTTTTGCGATTCGCTCATGTTGGCGATAGCAAGTAGCTTTGTGACCACCATGCGATCATCATCGGTGGTGGTGGGGCTGTTTAAGTTTAGGGTGTCTGATAGAATCGCAGACAGCATGAATGTCGCCAGCAAGGGCGTGATGGTAATGGAATTTTGAATGAACATCTCATACAGGATCGTGCAGGTGCAGCCCACAGGATAGATGCGAACGTAGGCGGGTATGGGTGTTGATATGCCAAGCTTGTGATGATCGATGATGTATCTGACATCAAAGTCTGCCAAATTCGTAATCGATTGAGCGGGCTCATTATGGTCGGTCAAGCCAACCAAGTCGCCCGGGCTTAATGTGTTTAGCGGTTGATTGGGATCTAAGTAAGGCAAAATCTCAGGTGTCAAACCGTCCAATTCGTCAGAATAATGCTGCCAAAGATAATCCAGTACGAACTTCGTCTCAAGGTTTGGCGCGCCAAGTCGATAGGGCGTGGCGGCGATGTTCTGAGCGTTTAGCCAATGAGCGAACGCGAACGCGGAGGCGAACGCATCGGTGTCAGGAGAAGTATGACCAAAAATATGATGCATGATGAACCCTTGTGAATTCGTACTGTAATTGGTGGGATCTTTAACATTTTTGGCAGTGATCACCTCGCCAAAGAACGCCTTCATGACATTATCTTTGGCGGTTTTGTAATGCTCGAACGCTTGACAGGTGCTGATCAGATCGCCTTGCCATGTTGGGATGGTGCTTTTCATCTTACCAAATCGGTTTACCACCTCAGGCATGGTCTTGGCAAATTCTACCGCGCGCATGGCGTCATCGCGGTTATTGCAGACCAGCGCCATGTCACAGCCTGCTTCGATGGCGGACTTGACGCGAGCGGTGACATCGCCTGCAACATGAGCAGCTTTCATTGATAGGTCGTCTGAGAATAGCACGCCATCATAGCCTAACTGCTGTCTTAGGATGTCTTGTAGCCAGACTTTTGAGAAGCCTGCTGGTTTGTCATCGATTTGGCTAAATATCACATGTGCAGGCATGAGCGCATCGAGTTTTGATAAGTTGTTTTTGAAGGTAATGAGGTCGCAGGCCCATATTTCATCGAGGGTGCGCTCATCTACCGCATCTGAGACGTGCGAATCAGGGGTGATGGAGCCGTGACCGGGAAAATGCTTGCCGGTGGCCTTCATGCCTGCATCATTCATGCCATCGATAAAGCGCGCCGATAGTGCGGTGACGACCTCTGGATCGGCATGAAAGGCGCGATCACCAATGACCAAACTACATCTATCGATGTCCATCACAGGCGCAAAGCTGATATCGACGCCCACCGCGAGCACTTCGCATGCCATCAAGTAGCCTGTATCATAGGCGAGCGATAAGGCAAGCTCTTGATTATCATCATATATCTCCCCCAGTCGTCCCATCGCAGGCAGGGGTGTAAAACCATCGCGAAAGCGCGCCACTCGACCGCCTTCTTGGTCGGCACTGATGATAAGATTGGGATTGATGGCTCTCATGCTGTCGGTTAAGGCGCGCACTTGGGTAGGGTCTGCCACGTTACGTTTAAATAAAATCACCCCGCCCAATGCGTCATTTGCCAAGAAGTTCTTATCGTCGTCGGTTAAGGTCAGACCATCCACGTCCGCCATGATGATGCCAGTTGCCATAACTTACCTTAATGTAGTGAAATAAATTTGCTTATTATACGATGAATTTGGGCAAATGTATCAATCGGTAGAAATTTACTCACAAAAACCATCACACAAGCAAGGTTGAGTATGGTAAGATAATGCGAATTTTTCTTAATTTTACTGATTAATAATAACATTGGAATATATTATGAAACAGCAATTTTTATTGTCGGGTGTGGCGACCGCTGTGGTGGGTGTTTTGCTTGCTCAGAGCATCAGCACTGTGGCGACAGCCTCGGACAAACAAGGCTTTGAGCCGAATGTCGAACAAAAAGTCACCGCCCGCCAGGTGTCGTTACTGCTCGATCGTGCGCATTATCTGGATCAGCCGCTAGACCGAGAAATGGGCAAAAAAATCCTTGAAGCTTACTTTGATAATTTGGATGCATCACGCACTCTGTTGCTACAGTCAGACGTGGATGAATTCATGGCAAAATACGGCGACACCTATGCTGAGCGTCTAAAGCGTGGCGATCTGACAGCGGGCATTGAGATTTTTGAGCGTTATCGTACGCGTGCCAACGAATATTATGATACCGCCAAAGAGATGCTGGCAAAAGATGTCGATCTTAGTACGAATGAATCCATCATTCTAGATCGTGAAGAGGCGCCACGTTTTGCCAGTAAAGAAGAGCAGCTGCGCTATTGGCAAAATCAAACCACTTATGCATTGATTAACATCACCCTAAACCAAGAAGATGATAAAGCCAAAGACAAGGCATTTATTGATAATCCTGAACTGTCTCGCGGTCAGGATTTGGTGAAGGGTGAGAATCGTACGCCGAACGAGATTTTATTAAATCGTATCAATCGCCAGCAGCAGCAGTTGGCACGCCTAAAAGACGATGAAATTATGGAAGGCGTGCTAAATGCGGCGATGATGGCATACGATCCGCACAGTAACTACTATGCACCTGTGCAGGCGAACGAGATGCAGATTCAGTCAAACCTACAGCTAGAGGGTATTGGCGTATCTATTCGCCCTGATCGCAAGAACCCTGATTATACGCGTATCATCAGCTTGGTTGATGGTGGACCCGCCCAAAAAACAGGGCAGATTCGTGCCAATGATCTGATCCTAGGCGTGGCTCAAGACGGTGAAGAGATGGTGGATACCATCGGATTTAGCACGCGCGAGATCGTGGCGCTCATCCGCGGCGCAAAAGGCACAACCGTCACCATCAAAGTCAAGCAGCCTAATACGTCTGACAGCTCAGCGCGTAACGTAACCATCGTGCGTGACGTCATCAAGCAAGATGAATCAGGCGTGCACCATCGCATCGTTGAGATGCCTTATGAGGGCGGTATTAAGCGCGTTGGCGTGCTAGAGATTCCAAGTTTTTATCTTAATTTTCAGGCGCGACGCAGTGGTTTGAGTGCTGATAATTATCGTTCGGTCAGCATCGATACCGAAAAAGCCCTAAAAGCCTTAAATCAAGAGAACATCGATGGACTCGTGGTCGATCTGCGCAACAACCCCGGCGGCTCACTGGATGAAGTTGCCAAGATGATGGGCTTATTCATCAAAGAAGGTCCGCTGGTGCAGATTCGAGATAACCGCGGCAACGTCCAAATCTACGCCGATAAAGATGGCGGTCGTCAGCTATACGCAGGCGATATGTCTGTGCTGATTAATCTAGGTTCAGCATCAGCATCAGAGATTTTCTCCGCGGCGATCCAAGACTATGGGCGCGGTCTGGTGGTGGGTAGCACCACCACGGGTAAGGGCTCAGCTCAGGCGCAGCGTGACGATCTGGCGCTTGGTACGGCAGCGATTACCCAGCGTAAATTCTACCGTATTAATGGGGGCAGTACTCAGAATAAAGGTGTCGTGCCAGACATTCCGTTGGTGAATATCTATGAGGGCATTGAATTTGGCGAACGTGAATACAAGAACCCACTAGAGTGGGACACCATCGCAACCACCCAATACACTCCCGAGGGTAAATACAGTCAAGCGTTAATTGAGCGTCTAACTAAAGAATCTAAGGCGCGCCAAGATCAAGACGTGCAGTTTAAATACCTAAGCGAGCTTAATGCCATTCGCGCGCTAGATGACGACAAAAAACCTGTCGATGTGAACATTGATAAGCGCCGAGCCAAAGCCAAAGAAATTGAAGCTTTGACACTAAGGGCTGAGAATGCGCGTCGTCAGGCGACGGGTGAGGCGCCTTATACTGACTGGGCTACTTATCAGGCAAGCGTCGATGCCTTGGCTGAAGAGCGTGGTGCAATGAAAGAGCATGAGCGTCCAAAACTGCCTGAAGAAGAGGCCTATATCTTCGAGGCGGCACGCTTAATGTTCGATGCTAAGAAATAACACAAAGCAATGAAGTAAATAAAAAGCCATCGTGATGATGGCTTTTTATTTTAATAAATGTGATTTATGACTTGGTTGTGTTTTGAGCCTCTTTTGTGGCGTCCTTGCCTTTGATGGGTAGCACAACCAAGAAGCGGGTCTTGCCTTGCCATGTGTCTGTGCTGATGTGTCCACCATGGGCTTCTACGATTTGGGAGACTAGAGACAAGCCAAGACCTGAGCCTTTTTTCTCCTGTTTTAGGCGTACAAAGGGGCTAAAGATGTCTTTGCGTTTATCTTCTGGAATGCCACTGCCCTGATCGACAAAGGCAAGCACCGCAAAGTCCGCTTCTTTTGGTGGCGCGTCTTTTTGGCGAGAGAAACGTAGCAAAGGTTTCTTGACGGGCTTGACTGCTTCGCTAATAATCTCAGGGATGATCTGCGTAAGATTGTCCGGAATGTTCTGCGCGCTTGATAAATCTGCTGCTTCATACAGATAGACTTCAATGGGCGGCACACCGTGAATCATGGCGTTATTTAGAAGGTTTCTCACCAGATGGGTGAGTAGCTTGGGCTGTGCGATGATGGTTATGGCTTCGGCGGTCAGAGTCACCTCGGGGTAATGCTGGCACTCTGTGCGCACCAAATCATACAGATCAACCTGCTCGGCAGCTTGCAGGGCGTGACCAGCATCAAGACGCGACACCAAAAGAATGCTCTCAACCAGGTCATTCAGCCCTGTCAGATCGCGATTGATGGCTGCGGCGCGTTTGTCAAACTTTGCCTTATCATTATCATTTAGCTTATGGGCAAGCATGTCCATCATCTCAATCTGCAATCGAATGCGCGTGATGGGCGTGCGAAATTCATGCGATGCATGAGCAAGCAGAAGGTTATTGGCGTTGATGAGTTGCTCGATTTTTTTGGCGGATTGGTTGAAACCGCGTGCCAAGGCTGCGATTTCATCATTACCATCTTCATTTACGCGCACACTAAAATCACCATTACCCAACTTATCCATCTCTTGGCTCATCTGATTGATGCGCTTTGTGATGTTGCGTGCAATCCACCATAGCACCGCTGCCATCATGATGATCAATAGGAGTGTGCCTGTGAATAGGTTTAGCAAGCGTGAGAAGGGGCGTTCTTTTGGCGGAATACGGCTTTCATACCACACCTTATAGCCTGCACTGTTCTTTATGGTGATGTGGTGATGCGCAGGGGAGAATACACCAGGGACAACATTATCAATCCACGGGCGTTCGCCGACAAGCTTTGGTGGTAAGTCGCTGTTCTCGGTCTGCAGGATGAGCTCCCCTGTGGGGCTGTACAGACCGATTTTGGCATTTAGGCTTTCGTCAAAGATGTCAAAGCTTTTTTTGACCACGGCTAAGATGAACCGCGCTTTTAGTAGTTCGTTTTCTTTGGTTAGGGCTTCAGCTTGGGTCACTAAAGGATCAATCTGTGTGACGATCTGCTCAGCGATGGCACGCGATCGTACGCTGTCGGAGTTGTTATGCACAAGCTGAGACAGAACAATCATGGCAATGGCAAAAGCCACAATCGCCAAAAAAACGCTAAGAAATAAGCGGGCGAAAACAGAGTTTGGGGCGAATTGAAATTGCTTCATAAACTTTAAAAATCACATAAAAAAGACCATCATGGCGATGGTCTTTTATCAGACAGACCTATACTTGGTCGGTCGCGAACTGGTAACCCACACCGCGCACGGTGATGATGCGTTTAGGCTGACGCGGGTTGTCTTCGATGAGTGCGCGTAGGCGTGAGATGTGTACGTCAATGGCGCGATCTATGTTTTCTGAGCTGTCATCGTTTGGCATGGCTTGCCACAGTTGTTCACGATTTAGCACCTTGCCAGCATGGGTTGCAAAGTAATGCAGTAGCTGGAATTGGTGCGTGGTCAGACGTACGATCTTGTCATCGATGGTCACTTCGTGGCTGTCAGGGAACACCGTTAGGCGACCGAATGTTAGACTGCCAGAATGTAGGTCGGCTTGGTTTGGCGTCTCGTGGCGACGAAGTACCGCACGGATACGTGCAAGCAACTCACGCGGCTCAAACGGCTTAGAAATATAATCATCAGCACCCATCTCAAGACCCAAAACACGATCGGTGGTATCGCCCTTAGCGGTCAGCATGACGATGGGAACTTTATTGATGTGTGGGTTCTTTGAACCACGAACTTTTTGGCAGACTTGCATGCCATCCATGTCAGGCAGCATCAAATCAAGCACGATTAAGCTGATGTTGCGTTCTTTGGCATCTAGCAGGTCAAGTCCGCCTTGACCTGTGGCGGCATGATGTACTTCATAGTAGTTCATTGACAGATAGTCGCTGATTAGCTCTGCCAAATCTGGGTCGTCTTCGATAAGTAAAATTTGTTTATTCATGGATTATCCTAGTTGAGTAAGCTATTTCAAAAATGAAATTAAAATCTAGTATGCATATCTTGCCAATGTTTGCTTGGCTTGACAAGTGTTAATTTGTAGCAAATAACACCTTTTTATGGAAATTTGCGCAAAGTTCCCAAGAATCGCGTAAAACTAAGCGGCTTTTGAAAATTGTCAGTAACAATTCGCATTATCGTGTATCAATCGACGACCACGCGTTTGCCATCGGCTTTCATTGGCAGTTCAGCCAAGACAATTAAGCTGTCTTCGGTGATGCCTGATACCAAGAATCTGCGTGATTCTGGCAGGTATTCGATGATGTGCACGCGCGACAGCGTAAGGCTGGCATCTTGCTTGACCACCCAGACGTTCGCGGCGATGGGCGCTTGAGGCTTGTGCGGCGGGGTGTGGAGCTTGATTAGGTCAAGTGTTGATAAGTCGTCATCAACGATGGCGAATTCAGGCACGAGTGCGCCAACACTGATCTGACCGTATTCCACGATGCCTTTGGCGAATTGCCCTGAGGTGAGTCTGTTGGCACTGTCTTTTTTTGGTGAGATTTCAACACTGACATCAATCGTGCTAAATGATTCTGGGCTTTCGGTCACGCGAGCGATTTGTCCGCTAAATGGCGCATCATCAACGCTGATGTCGACGGTCTTTCCGATTTTTAGATGTGGTTTTAGATAGGCGGGCAGACGACTGATGAACTGATATTTTGATTCATCAACGAGGGTCAGTAGGGGTGTGTTGGCTTTGATGGTCATGCCAGTATTTAGATGTAAATTGTCTACCGCCCCACCAAAAGGCGCGGTCAGCATGATGATTTGCTCATCTTCTGATGGACTGTTTCGCTCTTCATCTTCATTGGCTGCGTCTATTGATAGCGGTTGAAGATGGGCCAGGGTGTCGCCTTTTTTGACAGCATCGCCTGATTTGACAAGAACATTAGCCACCGTGATGTCAATGGGCTGAACGAGATTGATTCTTTGGATGGGCGCGATGATGCCTTGTAAGCTAAAACTGGGCTGATAGCGTGACATCTTGACTGAAGATAGATGTATGCTATCTAGAATAACCTCGTCACCGTCGAAATGTACGGGGTGTTCGGCGATGTCATCTTGCAGTAGTTGGTCGCGCTTCGTGGCGGCAGATTCATCACGGTTGTCAATTTTATTGTCCAGATGCTCTGCCACATCCGCGCTGCCCACATCTTGGCAGCCGACGAGTAATGCAAAAAAATAAGGTAAACAATAAACAGCACGCATGATGATTGGTAAGACATAGAATTTAGGATTATCTTAGCATGTTTTTTATAAAAAATGAGATTTTTTGCAGATAGGCGATGATTGGTGAAATAGTAAACAAAAAACTCATGGATTTTTTTGGATAATCCGTTAGACTATAAAGGTATTTTAATTTAACGTGGGAGATTTTATGAGTTCTGCACATCACAAGCCCAACGCCAGTTCTGTGCAACCTGTCCAAAAATATGCGCTTGCCGTGCGTATCTTTCATTGGGTGGGGGTATTGCTGATCTTGGCGGCGTTCATCACCATCAATCAAGGCGATGATTTTATTGGCGTGCACAAATCCATCGGGGCCAGCTTCTTAATTTGGACGATTCTTCGTATCATTACTCGCTTTGTGACCAAAGCACCAGCGCCCGTACCAGCACCTGCACTTCAGACATTGGCTGCGCATTTGGTGCATTTGGCGTTATATGTGGTGATGCTTGCCATGCCAATCACAGGCGCGCTGATGTCAATGTATGGCGGCCGTGGCGTGAGTGTATTTGGGTTATTTGAGCTGCCTATGATCGTTGGCGTGGATCGTGATATGTCAAAACTCATGAACCTTTGGCATACTGAATTTATCTGGACGGCGATGTGGCTACTGATCGTTGCACATATCGGTGCGGCGCTTTATCATCAATTTGTGGTGAAGGACAATCTGATCGCAAGAATGCGCTGATGCCAATAACCAGTTCAATGACCAGTTGTTAATAGCGCATACGAAAAACACCCAAAATGATTTGGGTGTTTTTCTCTTGATGCGTTTTGAGTTTTTGGGCGTGGCAGTTGTTACTTGTCTGACGCCACTTGCCTGCTGTTACTTGCGATCAGGCAGGCTGATGCTCATCTCAAGCATGTCAATATCATCTTCGTGGTGATGATTGATGTTGACATTGTCAAGCTGTACGCCATTGACGTATTTATTGACCACTTCTAAGATTTCACGCTTCATCTGCTCAATGCGGTCGGCTGTTAAGCGAGTGTTCAGACGGTCAGAACTTGCCACGATGACCTTTAGGCGGTCTTTGGCGATGTCTGCGCTGCTAGGTGTGTCATTACCCCCAAATAGGGATGCCCAGAATCCTTTTTTCATATTAGCCTCCGAACAGTTTTGCAAAGAAGCCTTTTTTCTTCACGTCTAGGTGGCGCAGTGGGCGCTCTTCACCCAAGAAACGTGCAACGATGTCATCATAGCACTGACCTGCCGCTGATTCAGGGTAGTGAATCACAGGCTGACCGTGGTTAGATGCTTCTAGCACAGCGTTACTCTCTGGGATCACACCAATCAAAGGCACGCGTAGAATCTCGTTCGCGATGGTGTCGATGTCCATCATCTCGCCTTGAGCGGCGCGCTCTGGGTTGTAGCGAGTGATCACCAGGTGTTCGCGTACGCTGCCACCTTCCTCAACTCTCTTGGTGCGAGACTGTAGGATGCCGATGATGCGGTCAGAGTCACGCACACTAGATACTTCTGGGTTGGTGACGATTAGGGCTTCGTCCGCATGATACATGGCAAGCTGTGCGCCACGCTCAATACCTGCTGGACTGTCACAGATGATGAAGTCAAATGCTAAGTCTTCTGCCAACTCTTTCATAACAGTGGCAACACCTTCGTCAGTCAGTGCGTCTTTGTCACGAGTCTGTGAAGCAGGTAGAATGTACAGATTCTCTAGTTGCTTGTCTTTAACCAATGCTTGGGTTAGCTTGGCGTTACCGCTAATAACGTCAACAAAGTCATATACGATGCGGTTCTCACAGCCCATGATCAGGTCAAGATTACGCAAGCCCACATCAAAGTCGATGATGACAGTCTTATAGCCACGCTTGGCCAGGCCTGCACCAAAAGATGCGCTCGTGGTGGTCTTGCCAACACCGCCTTTACCTGAAGTTACTACGATGATTTTTGCCACAATGGCACTCCTTAGTTAAATATAATCATTTTATCTATTAAGTTATGCTAATAAATAAAACAAATGCAAATTTATCAAAAAATTATCTAATAAGCATAACATATTTTACCAATTTATGAATAATTTTGCGAAAAATTATAGGCAAATTCGCCAGTAAATTGATAAAAAATAAACAGGTTTTTGTCTTTTTAAATAAAAATGACAATTAGGTATCAATTTTGGTAAATACCAAGCCTTCTTTTTCGTCATAACTGACTTGTACCGCCTCATCGATCATCTCGCTTGGGATGCCTTCTGAGAGGCAGTAGGTGCCTGCGACAGACACCAATGTTGGATTGAATTTTTGGCAGAAGATGCGAGCGTCTTTATCGCCTGTCGCACCCGCCACCAATCGACCCAACCCGCGACCATAGATGTGCAGGTTGCTGTCAGTGATGGCTTCAGCGCCTTGATTCACCCCGCCGATGATGGTGAGGTCGCCACCGAAGTGATGAATGCTCTGACCTGAGCGTACCATCTGTGCGTAGGTGCTGCTTGGCTGAGGCTGATAGGTGGGTGCTTGTACCGGTGTGCTGACGGCCGTGTTGGCATTATTGTTAGTGCTATTGTCAGGCTTATTAATCACTGCAGGTTTGACAGGGCGATCTTCTTTGGGTTGAATGCGTTCGAGTCGCTTGCCATCAGGAGGGAGGATGGCAAGGCGAAGCTGTTTGGCTTGGGTGTTGAGCACCCCATCGACCACGCCAATCGGCTGCACACCAAGCTGCCACAAGTTGTCCACCAGTGCTTCTAGGTCTAGATTGACATCACTGTCGATTACGACGGGGATGTTCGCGGTTGCTGAATTGCCTGACAATGCATTGGTCAATTCAGCCTGAATGTCGCCTAGATTATCTGTGGTGATTTTGATTCGGCTGAAGGTCAGCATCTTGCCGAATAACTGAATGGCTTTACTCATGATAATAAACCGTCTTAATGAAATAAAATAAAACGCTAAGATTGTAGCATTTTTTTGGCGTCGAAAGAACACCGCTTTTCTTTAATTGCTTGAATTTCCAACAATATCTATCGTTGCCAGCTTTAAATTATTGGTGTTCTGATACCGCTGCTTTGATTTGTGCACTGTGTTTCCATTGCTGAGCTTTGACTTGTTGCTCAAAAGCACTCAGCGCATCTTCGACCACATTGGCAACGAGTTTTTGAAGTGCTGGGCGATCGGTGTCGATGCTTGCCACACCTTTGGCAATCTGCACCATGAGCGCGTCCAGCGTCCTATCGTCGAACAGGTGTGAATTCACCGAAGTGGTGACATTCTCCCCGATGTTCTTGCCGATGGTGGTGATCTGATTCTCGATGAGATTGCCCGCGATCGGGATGAGTTTTAGGTATTTTTTGAGTTCTGGGGTGTCAATGAGCGCGCGCTCAACCGCAGCTCCGATGTCAGATGAGAGCTGTTCACCAACCTGGTTATTAAAAGCTAAGCTTAACTTAGGGCTAAGCTCTGCGCGCAGAAGCTCAAGTACGGCATTTTCAAAGGCAGCACGGTTTTTGTTGATGGTGTCTTGGATGAGTTTGTCGTGAGTTTTTGAGCGTTTGATTTGTTCGCGGATGTTGTCGGTGGCGGTTAGAATCACTCGATCGGACAGCTCTTCTAGAATCACGCCATAGTAGAATTTGGCTGAATTGATCCAACGCTCTGGAATGACCTTAATACCCACTTCGTGCAGGCGCTTGATGATGATACCAGCGCGGAGCAGTCTAAGCGCACGCAGGGCAGGGAAACACGCCAATACTTCATACCAATGCACAAAAGGAAAGAAAAACCATCGATGATAAGTATGGTCTACGATGGCAAGCACCCAGCGCACCGTAAGCTCTGTCACCCACAGCAGTGTGAACATGCCACCAACTGCCGCAAGCGTTTCGTGATACTGGTTTTGGTACACCTGCAAAGGTGCGCTAAAGTTCATCCATTCTGCGAGCTTCTCGACGAGCGCACTCATCAGAATGTTATCTATAAAGATTAGTGTCAAGTCCACCACGAGCAGACCAAGCATCAAGATGTCGTAGCCGATTTTAAGTTTGCTTGGCTGATGATCGTCTGAATCACTGCCAAATAAAGGCACGACGTCATTAGGCACTTCGTGAGATTGTGGTATGCTTAGGTCGTCCAGGTCGGGTGTTTGTCGCATAGAATTATCACAAATTAAAAGTATTGGGCTGTTATTATAGCGCTGCTATTATGTTGTTGAGTCAAATTCAGCCAACATCTCATTGATACGAGCATCTTTGGCTTTCCAAGTCTCATCCAGCCATGAGAACAGCTTGGCTTTTACGTCATCATTGCTGTCGTATTCACCATTTTTTAGGGCGTTGAATAGGTCATCTTCCATCTTGATGTGGCGAATATCGACGCCCAGGCGAGTAAGTTTACCTTGCCAAAGATCGCTATATTCAGGCGCGCCGTCAGGGTAGACGAGCGTCATGTCTAGGATGCCATCTATCTGCTCGCCAAGACTGCTGATGGCAAGCGCAAAACCGCCCGCTTTTGGTTTTAGTAGGTGCTTATAGGGTGATTTTTGGGCGGTGTGTTTGGCTTTGGTGAAGCGCGTGCCTTCTAGGTAGTTGAGCAGAACAAAAGGCTTATCAGCGAGCAGTCCGCACGCGCGTCGCGCTTCGTCTAGGTCGCGTCTGGCGAGTTCTGGGTTTTTGGCGATTTGCTCTTTTGAGTGGCGTTTCATCATTGGAAAGTCCAGAAAATAAAACGTCTGACCCACCACAGGAATGTATATCAGCTCATGCTTGGCAAAAAAACGCGTGATCGGCAGACGACCTTCGCTGGCGTACTGAATGATGCTCGTGTCTACCCATGACTGATGGTTGCACATGAGTAGGTATTTGCCATTTGGGTTTAGGTCATCGGGCAGGCTGATGCGCCAGTCTTTGGCAGGCAATACCTTGTCGATCATGAAATTATTTGAGCGAATCCAATAATCTGCCATGCCGATGACTGCCTTGTCAGCACGTTTTGATTTGCCGAACATCTTAGCAAGACCGGCCGTATAAAGTGGCGCTGACAAGGCCAAGCTATTGGCTGCGATGCTGCCCGTGCCAATCGCAAAGGATAATTTTTGGGCGAGTTTTGGGTTGGTTTCGTGTAATTTTTGAAAAAAAGGCAGGGTCTTACGAGAATTTGCGCTCATGACTGATCCTAAAAATCTTATTTTTAATCAATAAAAGGTTATAAATTGCGCAGGTGTTACAAATTGTGTAACAAAATATGAAAAATTCTGCGAAATTCAAAAATTTAAACGCATTTTATCAAATTTTGATAAAAAAACGGTAAATTTGTCCGAAAAAATCCGTTGAAATCTAATTTTTGAAAAATTTTGATACAATATTACTCAGCATTTGTTTCCAAACGACCAAAATTTGAAAGGTGGATTGGTCATTTTGGTGAAGAAGTCTGTGATTTTGGCTGATTTTTTGGGGAAATCTGACAAAAATATCTCAAAATTATGGTGATTTTTCAAGAAAGATAATCAAAAGTACACTGATGAGATACACACTTACAACAGACAAGCAAGTTTTTTCATTCATAATGCAATCAAGGCAAGCGAATTAGCTCTCTAATCTGCTTGAGATAATTTCAAAAATTTTATAAAAAGACTTAAGGAGTCTAACATGAAAATGAAACTACTTGCTGTAACAGCATTGGCATCTAGCATGGTTATCACAGGCTGTGCGACTACTGGCGGTCCAGTTGTTAACGATCAAACCAAAAAAGCCGGCATCGGCGCATTGGCAGGCGCACTAGGTGGCGCCGCTATCTCTAAAGCGACTGGTGGCGAGAAGACTGGTCGTGACGCAGCGATCGGCGCAGTATTGGGTGCGGGCGTTGGTGCGTACATGGGTCGCCAAGCTAAGCAAATCGAACAACAAATGGCAGGTACTGGCGTTGAAGTACGTCAAGACTCACAAGGTAACATCAACCTAGTAATGCCAGGCAACATCACATTCGCTCATGATGACGCAACCATCAGCTCATCATTCTACAACAGCCTAAACCAATTGGCTCAAACAATGATCCAGTATGATCAAACCACCATCGTTGTGGCAGGTCACACTGACAGCACGGGTACCGCATCTTATAACCAAGCGCTTTCACAACGTCGTGCGGCAGCAGTATCTAACTACCTGGTATCTCGTGGTGTACCAGCACACCGTATCAGAACAGTAGGCTATGGTCAAACTCAGCCTATCGCGAGCAACGCGAACGAGTCAGGTCGTTCTCAAAACCGCCGCGTAGAGCTAACCATCAACGCACCACAAGAACTTCGTTAATTCTTAGCGTTGATCATTCAAAAACAGGTTGGATTATCCAGCCTGTTTTTTTGTGTTGATTTATTTTGTGCTAATAATAAGACTGCTATAATGATTTATTTATCCCAAAGAGTAAATACGCTCATGCGATCAGAGCAGTTATTAAGACTACATCAAGACTTTGCTGAACAAGGAATCGTTCTAAGCATCACCAAAAAATCAGTAAAGAACATTAACTTTCGCATGAAAGCGGGCGAATGTCATGTCAGCGTGCCAAGATGGGCATCTGAGCGTGCTGTCATAGAGGCGGTTCGAGCGCGGTTGTCTTGGGCGTTTCAGACGCATCATAAACTACAACAAAAAGCGCATTTTCACCATGCTTATGAGCGAAGATTATGGGGTGAGAGTTTGGATTTGCCCGCTGATGAAAGTCAGATTTTACGAATTTATCGGCAGGCGTTATCTTCTCGGTTACCCGATTTGATCGCCAAATGGCAACCCATCGTTGGTAGGGTCGCCAGTGAAGTG